>NZ_JBHULB010000031.1:0-1109 GCF_042684265.1 Croceitalea marina
ATGCAATCAATCTATACAATGAAATAAGATTACATTTATCTTTAGAATACAAAACACCTAATATGGTATATAAATTAACAGCGTAAATCTATTTTTAACCTGTAGCCATATTTCAGGACTAGACATTACAAAAAAACTATGGGTTGGAATATAACTGCAACTTTTATTAAAAATGTAGGAGACATTAAAATCAATATTGAACTATTGGAATCTTTAGGATTTAGAGGTTTTAAACTTATAGGGGAAACTGATTTTAATATTGGTCCTGAAATTGGAGAAACTCATATCACTAAACATAAAGATAATTTGATTATTGCAAATGCTGATTTATGTTGGCAATTCGCTAAGCCTGAACAGAGCCTGACAGAAAAGAAATTCCTTGAAAATTTTCCTAACTCTGAAATTATCCAAATATCAATTGGACACGGACTTTCATACTGTATATTCCAAAATGGACAAAAAATTAGATTAAGAGAAGCTGGAGACGAGATTTATCAAGATTATGGAAATCCATTGCCTGAAGAAATTATAGTCAGAACACAAGAACTTATATCCAAGGAAGATTTAGACGAAATGCGTGAAGATTTGACCGAAGAAGAAATTCAAAACCAAATAGAATCTGAAGTTTCTTATGAAACCGCTTTTGAATTAACGAAAAGAATATTTGGAAAAAGATATGACGAATTTGAGTTGTCTGAATATGAAATGAAAGGACTAAAATTTGTTAATAAAGCTGTAGAATCTGAAAGGGATTATGGAAAGAAAGCTGAAATTCAATTTGTACAATAAAACGTTTTACAACACGGTGTATAAAACATAGCTAATAAAGGCTAAACCGAAAGGTTTGTGTATATTTAGAAAGTCCGCCAAATTTTTAATTTGGCTTTTAAAATTGATAAGTTAAAAACAAAATATAAAAATTCGGCTCTGTGTTTATCCGAAAAGTTAGTGTCTTTTTACACGCTACGTTTCATACACAAGTCCGATGATGGCCAATTCCTCCGGAACGTAAAAAACCGGGCGGTCGAGGTCGCCGCCCTACCTTTTTTTCCTATTTGCCATCATCGGCCAGGCAGTACGACTGCTATTCGTCCATAAAATTCCCTAAC
>NZ_JBHULB010000032.1:0-1113 GCF_042684265.1 Croceitalea marina
CCAGAAATGCGGCAGAAGGTAATGAACGATATTGCCGTTGCTAAGCTTATCATGGATATGGCTATTTTGGTAACCTCAAACTATTCATCACTTATATCAGGAATGTTCAAAACCAATAAAAGAAAATTGAATATCCGTTAAGTGTCATAACCCTGTGATATTAGCAATAACTACTCTTTCGAACAGTCTTTCCCCGAAATACCGTCTATTAAGTTTGTAAACGAACTCATCAAGATAGAGCTGTAGGTACTTCCCCTTTATTTTATGGTAGTTGCCCAGTAGGTTTCTCTTTGCGTTGCTAATGAAGATATGTACCCATTTCAAGGTTTCCTCGGTAGACTCCTTGCTTGATTTCTCGGTTACGTGCATTTCAACATAATCCGCGATATCCACGTATGAAGTGCTTTGATCTGAAAATACTATTGTTTTTTCATCCAGTTCATCCGCTATCGTTCGATTGACCTCGTCCGCTAGATGTGTATCCAATACCTTTGCTTTAAAATAGCGCACTTGACTGGTCTTATGGCCCGTTCGTATGTCTTCCAACGGTATACTCTCCGCCATGACGGCAACGTTTCTCTTGCCTGCGGCCCCACGCCCCCTTTTTGCTTTGTCCTGTTCAACTTTAGAGGATTCGACCATAAAATATCCTTCGTCGAACTCGATCATTCCCTCAAGGGTGTACCGAGCGTCCCTATTGCCCATGGCCTTGCGCAATTTGTGGACAAGCGACCAGACAGGTTCGTATCGTTTCAGACCAAGTTGGCGCTGCATCTCTTTGGCCGAAAAACCTTTCTTTGTTGCACTCATAAGGAACATCGCCCTGTACCATACCAAAAATGATAGGTTGGACCCCTGCATTATAGTGCCACTACGCAGTGAGGTACGACTGCGACAGGCCTTGCACTCATAACTCCAACGGCTCTTGATCCAAAAGTGCTTATCGTGACCACAACGATGGCATTCGACACCGATTTTATCTCGCTCTTCTTTAAAATGTAATCTACAGGCCTCCTCGTCCCCGAAATGAGCACTAAACGTAAATAAATTCATAAGCCAAGTGATTTAGGTTCAGTCAAATATAATAAATTATGAGTAATTACGGATATTCAA
>NZ_JBHULB010000033.1:0-1139 GCF_042684265.1 Croceitalea marina
ATGCAATCAATCTATACAATGAAATAAGATTACATTTATCTTTAGAATACAAAACACCTAATATGGTATATAAATTAACAGCGTAAATCTATTTTTAACCTGTAGCCATATTTCAGGACTAGACATTTGAAATGAGCATTTTCAATCGAAAGACAAAAAAGAAACATATTGAACAGTTCGGGCATAAAATAGCTGAATTGTTGGAATCGGAAATGCCTCAAATCAAAGCTGTAATTAGACTTTCCAAAATTTATGGAATTAGTTTTATGTACGAACCGAAAGGAATTTATATTTCTCGCGGATATAAGCCAAAGGAATTTGAGATTATAAAAAGAAATCATAAAACCTCTTTTAATCTAAGCGGGATTTCAGTTTGGAATAAAAAAGAAAATACCTTTGAACCGGTTAAATTATATTATCAATCAGACGGATTGACCAAAATTGAAATAGATAATCCAGAATACTTCCACAAAATATTTAATCTAAACCAAATTCAGAAAGACCAAATAGAATTAGAGCATCTTAAAATGGAAAATACTGACCAAAAGATTGCGGAAAGAATATTAAAATCACTAACCAAAAAGCAAATTGAACTTTTGGAATTGGACTACACATTCGAAATTGAATTTAATGAAAAATTATTCTATACCATTTTAGATATGGAAGATGGTAATTATATTGCTGTAGACAAAATAGGAAAAATATATCGACTAAATCACGACGATGAAGAAAGAATAAAATTGATAGCAAATAAGCCGTCAGATTTTTTTGAAATATACAATGGGCATAAAAACGAATTGGATAGTATGATATACGAGTAAAAACGTTGCCTAACACCGTGTATAAAACATAGCTAGTAAGTGCTAAATTCAAAGTTAAGCACTTATTTTCAAAGACCGCCAAATTTTAATTTGGCTTTTAGAGTAGAAAAGATAAAAACAAAATAAAAAATGTGGCTAAGTGCTAACCCGAAAATTAGTACTTTTAAATACGCTACGTTTCATACACAAACCGTTGTGCTTAATTTAAAAAAATGAAAATCAGAACATTTATTCTCATCATATTTCTAGCAATTTATACTTCAGCCTATTGTCAATTGAGTAGGTCAGAAGAGCAAAAATTAGACAGTTTAATGAAAG
>NZ_JBHULB010000034.1:0-1158 GCF_042684265.1 Croceitalea marina
CCCTTTAATCTATGTATTGAGCAATCTGACAGAGCGCGGCGATGATGTAGCATTTCTAAAATTATGGGAATTGAACGTAGTGAGATGTAGTGATTTTAGTCGCCGCAGGCGAATGCTACATCATCGGCTTAGTATAACCGTTCAGTTACGAATAAAAGTAGCGATTATTTTTGATTTTTCATAAGCTATAGCAATTAAGATGGATTCTGTGACGTTAGTCGAATCCGCCGTAATTGCGGTTATACATTGTTGGCAACTGGCTTTTTATTTATTAGGTACATCTCCTTCACCTGGGTTTCTAATCACAAATCCATATTCTACATCATCTGGAACATTATAAGTTTGCCAGAATTTACCTCCAATTCCTGCTAGTTGATTTTTGTTATCATCTCTCTCTAAACCAAAATCTGCAAAATAAAGTTTTGCCCCAAAGTTGAACTGTATTGAATCCGTATCTTTCATTTCATAAATTATTTCTTGGTTTGGATTCAAGTTGAATTTTCCCTCAACAGATATAGTTTCATTTGTCTTATTCAAGAAAAATATTTTATAGGATTCTCCAGTTTTTTCATATTCGGCTGGGATTATAAAAGTTTCATCGCCTTTTTTGATTATTACGTTTCCGTGCTTATCTGTATATCTATTCTCTTTTTTACAGCCAACTAAAAAAGATAAAATTCCTATAGTCAGTATTATTGTTTTTAACTTCATTTTTAAATGATTTGCGAAGTGTTTTTTGTCTTTTCATTTATTTGATCAAACTTCTTTTCTCCAAGTTCAGTTTTTATTAATTCGGAATTTTGCTCCACAAGCTTTTTAAGAGCGATTCCGATTAGATGTTTAATTCCGATTTCTTGGGAAATCAGAAGTCTTATTTGTTCGTCAGTCAATTCCGCTATACTTATTTTCCGATAGCGATAGCATTTTTCAACTAAATTAGTCGGAAATTCTGATGGGTTTTTCCAAATATCTTTTTCTAATTGTTCGATTGATTTCGTTTCCACTTGCGGTTTTCTTTAGCTTGTTGCCAACGGTCTCGGCTCGTATGTTTGTTATTGATGATGAAGATACTATAATTATCAAAATATTTTCTAAGCTAAAGCTTTAGCTTAGAAAGCAATTAACAAGCTTAAATAGGAGGGACATCGAGGTCTCGGC
>NZ_JBHULB010000035.1:0-1180 GCF_042684265.1 Croceitalea marina
CCGTAATTTGAGATTTTGAACTGTTCAATATCGGCAATTCCTTCGTCAAATTCCACGTCTTTCCATTCTTCATTCCAATAGTTTCTTATCATCCTAAATGTTTTTCTCAAATGCACTACAACGGTTTTGGCTATGGTTTCGTTGCGTGAAAATCCGCGAGGATTTTCCGCCGTAAACCGAAGATAGCAAATTTGCGAGGACTTTCCGAAAGGAAAGTCAGAAGCAATGAACTATAGCCGGTGTTGTGCTTTCGTTATTTATTTTTTTCTAATTCTGAATTAATTAATTCCAATAGTTTTTCAGTCATACTCTTCATGTTGTTATATTCATTTATGACAAGATTGTTATTAAATATAGAAAGCACGAATCCATTTTTAAATGTTTGATTATCTAATAATAATTCAATTTTTTCTTTAGAGAGTTGTGTTCTTTCTCCTTGAGTTCCCTTTGATACTTGATAAGTGTAATTGGAAATATCTGATTCAAGGTCTGATGTGCTGAAATAAATAGGGAAAATATAATTTTCAAAATCCTTGTACATATGACTTTCTATAAATTCAATCTCCTTGTAACTTAATTGCATATTAAGTAGTAAGTTCTTAATAGAGTCATTTGATATAATGGCAAGATTTCCTGAGTTTATTAATTCTTGATAGGTATTGTCATTCCGTTTGAAAGGTGACCAAATCTGAACATTTAGGCTGTGAAAATTAAATTCGTCTGTAATAACCTCTTTTTTATTGTTAAAAAAATCAAGTATAGTTTTGGCAGAGTTTACAGATGTATCTCTTTTTTCAATATAATTATTTAGTTCTATTGAATTGAGATTCAAGTCGGATTTGATTCCTGAAAGATATTTTAATTCTTTTATTCTGGTTTCTTTTTCTCCATTTTTAGTGTTAATTGCTAAAGCAATTAGAATTCCAATTACCACAAGTACAATTTCGCCAATTGCATATAGTAAATACTTACTGAATTTATTTTCAGAAAGCAAGTTTTGTCGAATTTTTCTAAAGAATTTTATCATTGGTTAGCGGTTTCTGATAATGAAGCACAACGGTCTCGGCTCGTATGTTTACCAAGAGTTTTTACTATTGATAAATATAGTAGTTTCCCTAGTATTAATAAAAGCTAAAAATAGAAGGGACAGCGAGGTCTCGGCTAGATACATTAGATGATA
>NZ_JBHULB010000036.1:0-1194 GCF_042684265.1 Croceitalea marina
AATTGGTCGAACTCTCAAAACTTAACCAGAAAGTATCGCTCGAAAAAATAGGGGACCAGGTAGGTAAATAAATCTAAAGCAAAACCATCAGGGGAGTCATAAATTAATTCCCCCTGATGCTTCTTGACATTGGGTATTGATAACAACTCCGTTTGTCTTGCCTAATATAAAATCCAGCTGGTTTTAAAAGGTTTTCATTAACTGTTTTAGCATAACATTAAGACATTGTTTATGGCGAAAATCTTATCTTATAAATTCAAAACCACTCTCCTATGGGTAAAATTAAAATAATCACCGTTCTCATTTTTTTTAGTCTTTTAAATTCTTTCGCTCAAAAACAGCTCACGGCAGATGCCATGGTCTTTGATAGATATGAACAGGAGCCCATTGCTTATGCCAACATTGGTTTTAAAGGAAAAGATTGGGGCGGTATAGCCGATAAGGACGGATACTTTAAAATTGACCTGCTGAACCAATACATAAAAGAAACGGATACTTTGGTAATATCGTCTACAGGCTATTATGATTGGGCAATACCTGCAACCAAATTAGAGACCTATTTTAACAAGCAAGAAATTGTACTGTTAACGCCGTTAAGCAAGCAAAAAACTGCGATTAACAATGAAAACAACACGAATAAAAAAACTTTGGGCGGAACTACCAAGAACCTATACGCCAGTGTTCCGTTGACTAAAGTGTTACTATTTGGCAGTGAGCTGGCCTCTAAGATTGAAGTTCCATATGAAAAGTCCACTTTGGAAAAAGTGTATTTTGAAGTTTCTGAAAATTCAACGGACAGCGTTCAGTTAAGACTGAATATATATGATATAAATGATGGTATGCCCAATAAACCGTTATTGACAAAGCCCATTAATCACTGGGTTTCGATGGCTCAAGGAAAAGATTCCATAGATTTATCAAAAGACCTAATAAACGTAGATGGTGATATCGTAGTCAGCCTACAACTTATAGAGGTAAAAGGGGATTCCCCAGAAATAGAACTGGCGATGTCCAATGATGGCGGCGCGGTCTTTAGCAGATTCAATGGCCAATCTAACTGGGTCACATACCCGGCCATGGGTATGGCCTATTCGGTAGAGGTAGGTTATCGTGAAAATTTTCCCGATTCGTTTGCAACAAAAACTACCACTAAAGAAGAAGTTAAGGGCAACTATCAAAAAAGTTTAAAAAAAC
>NZ_JBHULB010000037.1:0-1202 GCF_042684265.1 Croceitalea marina
AACAATGTGTATAATTCATTGCTAGTTATAGCATGCTTACGAAAGTCCTCGCGGACTTTCTATCTGTGATTTATTTGCTAACTTTAGTGCTTAAACACGCAACGAAATCATACACTAGACCGTTGTGCGTAATACGACCAAACCAACCGAAATCGACATTTAATGGAAAAAGAGAAATTTAAAATATGGCTAATTAGAAATGGTTATGCCGACAATACGAGTACAAGTTATTCCTATGCGATTGACAAAATTTCAAAGCATTTATCAGAAAAACGGAATGAAAATATAGATGTTTATTCAATAAACGATTTGCCAACAATCAAAAAACTTGTCGAATCTTACAGCACAGTCGGGAATTATTCAGAAACTGGAAATGAAGGGCGTGGAACTGTGAGAAATGCGATTAAAGCATTATACAAATTCAAAGAAAATGCTGATGACTTATCTTACGAATTAGCTGATGAAGAAATTGAAAACGATGAAGTAACGGATTTATCAATTACGAATTTCAGTTATGAAAGGGATTTGAAAAATTCAATGGTATCGCAAATAGCCGAATTATTTCCTGAATACAAAATATTTGGAAACCAAAACGAAGGAGTTGAATATCTAATTGAGGGAAAAAGAATTGACATATTATTAGAAAAATCGGACGGAGAACTATTAGCAGTCGAATTAAAATCTGGAGTTGCGAATTTCAAAGTTTTCGGTCAATTATCAATGTATTTAGGTTTATTAATGGACAGATTTCCAAACAAACAAATCAAAGGTTGTATTGTAGCTGGAGAAATTGATTTGACATTAAAAAGTGCGACTAAAACAACAAATCTGATTTCATTGAAAACTTATAGAATGAAATTGGAATTGCAGGATGAATAAAGTACTACGCACAACAATGTATAAAAAAAATAGGGCGAATAGTGCTTAACCAAAAGGTCTGTGCGTGTTTGCCAAGTCGCCAAATTTTTAAATTTGGCTTAATTAAAAAGAGTAAAGTAATTAACAAAATTTAAAAATTCGGCTTGTGCTTAATCCGAAAAGTAAGCGTCTGCGACCGCCCTACTTTTCTTATACTAGACCGTCAGACTGTCTCAAAACTTAAAGTTAGCTTTACCTTGTAGGGTTTGATATTCTTTATCTTTAAGTATGGAGTATCAACAGAAACAATCCCGGACCCAACTTGCCCTCTACACCACTTGTCT
>NZ_JBHULB010000038.1:0-1212 GCF_042684265.1 Croceitalea marina
ATGAGTTCTTGGCCCATATATCCGCATTTATGAAAATCCAACCTTCTTACAGGCAAATATCCCTTATATCCCAAATTGTGTAAATTTATTCAAAATCAAAGGTGGTTTTGAGACAGACTGCCGTTGTGCAACATACCAAAAAAAAAATCTGAACTAATATTTGGAAGAATCGCTAAAAAATATATTTGACTTCTTAATCGAGAACCGAATTTACAATAAGGAATTGCAAACAAGGTATTATTCTGGAATTGTAAAACCGCAGAATAGTAAAGCGGAAAAAATTGTTTCGTTATTATACCATACAGCGAATACTCAAAGCCAACCGAAAATTGACAATCTCGCCGAATTTTATAAAAAAATCTATCGAAATACTGATTTGCTAAATTCGTTTTCGGGATTTATGTCTGTTATTAAATCGAGTGAAAGTGAATCGAATAATTACAGCGGACTTTATAATGGAATGAAAAACCAAAATGGTTGGGGAGAAAAGACTTCTGCCCTATTTGCGAAAAGTATTTTTCATTTGCACAATAACGAATATCCGAATGAATTAAAAATTTGGAATGATGCGCCAACCGATTTAGAAAGAAATGATAATTTTTATTTGCCAGTAGATGCGGTAATTATTGCGATATTTAAAGAAATTAAACCGAAAAATTGGAACTTTAAGAACGTAAATAAAACCATCGAAGAAAATTACAGCGGAAAAGATATTGAAGTTTGGGACGATTTGTGGTTTTGGGGTTTTATAACTCAAATTGGAACTGGAGACGGACGAAAAATGGGCTGGAATCTAAACAAATATTGGAATTTAAGAGAAAGTGACAAAAGCCAAGAAAAGATTGCGGAAATAAAACTAAAAGCGGAACAATTCCTGAAAATATTGCGCAAAAGTACGTTGCACAACAACGTATATAGCTCATAGCTAATTAGTTATTTAATCAAAGTTAAGGCATATTTGGAAAGTCGCCAAATTTTTAAATTTGACGATTTTCAAGAAAAAAGATAAATAGTAAAATTTAAAAATCTGGCTCGTGCTTAATCCGAAAATAATTTTCTAATTTACACGCTACGAGCCATATACAAGACCGTCAGACTGTCTCAAAACTTAAAGTTAGCTTTACCTTGTAGGGTTTGATATTCTTTATCTTTAAGTATGGAGTATCAACAGAAACAATCCCGGACCCAACTTGCCCTCTACACCACTTGTCT
>NZ_JBHULB010000039.1:0-1219 GCF_042684265.1 Croceitalea marina
AAGTTTTCCCTAATTTTAAACTGGCACTGGAGCAAAAGGTACGGCCATCGACTACACTTATAACCTATGAGGCGTAATGATGGCTCCTGGTGAGGCACGCCTCACACGCCATAAACAAAGCCCATTGTACACAAGGCTGAAAAAATCACGATAACTAATGAACGATAGAATTATAAATTGGAATCTTGACCCAGTTATATATTGGATAACCGATTCTTTTCCTTTAAAATATTACGGAATATTATTTGCAACAGGTATTCTTTTAGCACATTACGTTGCGAAACGGATTTACATTAAAGAAAATGTGCCAATTGAAAATTTAGAAAAACTATTTATCTACGTTGTTGTTGGAATAGTTCTTGGAGCAAGACTGGGACATTGTTTCTTTTATGAACCTTCATATTATTTTGAAAATCCACTCGAAATTTTACTGCCAATTAAAAAAATAGGAGATGCTTATCAATTTATCGGATTTCAAGGATTAGCAAGTCACGGAGGAGGAATTGGAACTTTAATTGCAATCGGAATTTACTGCAAAAAGTATAAAACAAAATTTTTATGGGTTTTAGACAGAATTGCAATTGTTACACCAATAGTAGCTGTCTTCATCAGATTAGGGAATTTTATGAACTCTGAAATTTATGGGAAACCAACAAATGGAAATTGGGGAGTTATTTTTCAAAGAGATGATTTAATACCAAGACATCCAACCCAACTCTATGAGGCATTTTCATATCTTTTAATATTCGGAGTATTAATCTTTAGTTATAAGAAAATGGTTAAAGAAAAATCTAACGGACTGATTTTTGGACTACTTTTAGTTTTGGTTTTTTCTGCTAGATTTATAATTGAATTTTTTAAAGAAAACCAAGTCGGATTTGAAAACGAAATGGTAATCAATATGGGGCAAATATTGAGTATTCCATTTATAATTGTCGGACTAATTTTAATATTTATAAAAAAAAGCCCAGTGTACAACAATGCCTAAAAAAAATTGCTCCATTATGCTAAATAGGAAAATTAAAGTAACTTTAGAACTTAACAACAAACAGCGGAAAAGTACGATTTACCAATCGCAACTACTCATAGCCCAACCGTCGATGGCCATATCCCTTCGGGAACGCAAAATCACGTACATTGCACGCTTCCCTTTTGCTTATCGCCATCGATGGGCTTTGTACATTACACCCCATACCTAAGGAAGTTTTCCCTAATTTTA
>NZ_JBHULB010000040.1:0-1230 GCF_042684265.1 Croceitalea marina
AATGCAATCAATCTATACAATGAAATAAGATTACATTTATCTTTAGAATACAAAACACCTAATATGGTATATAAATTAACAGCGTAAATCTATTTTTAACCTGTAGCCATATTTCAGGACTAGACAGGCTGAAAACCGTATTATAAAAACATGAGTGACGGAATTATAAATTGGAATGTTGACCCCGAAATATTTTGGATAACAGATTCTTTTCCACTTAAATATTATGGACTACTGTTTATGACGGGAATTCTAATCGCCTTTCAAGTAGAAAAAAGAATTTACACCTTAGAAAACGTTCCAGTTGAGAGATTAGACAAGTTATTTATCTATGTAATTGTTGGAATACTTTTAGGGGCTAGATTGGGGCATTGTTTCTTTTATGAACCAGCATACTATTTTCAAAATCCGATTGAAATTTTATTGCCAATTAAAAAAATTGGAGACTCTTATAATTTTATTGGATTTCAAGGCTTGGCAAGTCACGGAGGAACAATTGGAGTTTTAATTGCACTTGGACTTTACTGCAAAAAATTCAAAACAAACTTTTTATGGCTATTAGACAGAATCGCTATCGTTGGCCCAATAGTCGGAGCTTTTATACGATTTGGTAATTTTATGAATTCCGAAATTTATGGAAAACCAACGAATGGAAATTGGGGAGTAGTTTTTCAAAGAGATGACTTAATACCAAGGCATCCTACTCAGCTCTACGAAGCATTTTCGTACCTTCTAATATTTGGAATATTAATGTATGTCTACAGAAATAAAAATATAAAAAACCCTAATGGACTAATCTTTGGTCTCTGTTTAGTTTTAGTGTTTTTAGCTCGATTTATAATTGAATTTTTCAAAGAAAACCAAGTCAGATTTGAAGACAGTATGACAATTAATATGGGACAAATTTTAAGTATTCCGTTTATAATTATTGGACTGATTTTGATGTTTATTAGAAAAAAGCCCAGTGTACAACACGGTGTATAAGTAATAGCGGTTTAAGTGATAAACAAAAGTATAAACATAAAATAAAGGTCTGTGTAAAACCGAAAGGTTTGTGAGTAAAAACCCGCTACTACTCATACACTATACCGTTAGCAATAATATTGACCCGTCCTGAATAAAGGCTACATAATTCTTACAATTATGTACAAAAATGACAAAGTAATCAGACGGTATTCCGAATCTTTCAAACTCAAAATTCTGGACGAACTTACAACCGGAAAACTAAAC
>NZ_JBHULB010000041.1:0-1247 GCF_042684265.1 Croceitalea marina
TGCAATCAATCTATACAATGAAATAAGATTACATTTATCTTTAGAATACAAAACACCTAATATGGTATATAAATTAACAGCGTAAATCTATTTTTAACCTGTAGCCATATTTCAGGACTAGACATATAAAACCAACAATACGAATGTTTAAAAATTTATTTTCTAAAAAGGAATACAGCAGTAAAACTGGTTTTTTCAAAGTTGAGAATCAGGAACTAATTCCAATCGATGAACTGGAAAAAGGCTCAATCAATGATTGTATTGAGAAAATAGGTTTTCCGACAAATCATATTTATACAATACATTCATTTGACTCGAACAAAATTTCGGTATTAGGATTTAAAACTTTGACTAAAAATCTTGAATTTGTATTAGCCGAAAATAAAACTAAAATTTCATATTCAGATGTCTCAAAAGCTGTAAAAGGAATTGACTGGAATTTTGAATATTCTGACCTCAATGTTGAGGACATTTTACAAGAAGGAATCGACTACGAAAATTTTGACTTGGATTTCGTGAAATCAATTCTCGAATTGACTAAAGAGGAAAAAGATTTATACAAATCTCAAAAACTTGGACTTTATCTTCAATTTGAAAATGGAACACTCACAGCGTTCACTTCATCTGAATGGGAAAATTCATCAACGAAATGGCTAAAAGATATTAACCAAAATATGGTTAAAAGTATGGTCAGAGAAGCCAAACAATATCAAAGAAACGAAATTGAAGCTATGCAAGAAGTCAATAATCAAACAAAAGCTTTGATGAATGTTCCAGAAGCAATGAAAAATGAATTTTTACAATTGCATAAAAACGATAATGGAAATTTCAACTTCTACAATTTAGTAATCGCACATTATACCCAAGATTGTAATCAAGATGATTTTCTGTTTATGAATAAAGGAAGATTTAAAAAGGCGGGTGAACGAACTTTTGAGGTTGGAAACTTCAAATATGAGTTTGGAAACGATAAGGAATTAAAAAATGTATACGAACAATAAATACTGCGTACAACAATGGCTATAAGTAATTGCTTGTTCTCGCCTACTTCTGAAAATCCTCGCGGATTTTCAGTTTGGTGTGTACTTGCAAAGTTAATTGCTAAACCACGCAACTACTTATAGGTACTGTGTCAAAAAACAAGTTTTTTCTGTAAAATTTTAGGAAACAAGTTGAGTAATCAATTTGTTATCCCGCGCAGCAAGAGCTTTATGCTTTTGCTGCTTTTTTGTTTCAAAACCTGCATC
>NZ_JBHULB010000042.1:0-1313 GCF_042684265.1 Croceitalea marina
AATTATACACGGCTTAAGTTTGATTCTCTTTAAATTGATTTAATAATCAGAAAGAACAAAAGAGAGAATTAAGGTTAGTATACACGGTGAAGCTTTAGACTTCGACAACATTGATAATCCTCTCTCTTTTACTACTCAAACCACGTTCAGTTCTGTGAGACTTTAGATCTCGTTTTCAAGTTGTTGTGAGTAAGGTAGTATGCTCTTTCACAAACCAGTTCTTATGAATAAATATAAAGAAACTTATGGAGTTGACATCAGTAAGGGTGTCTTTGATGTACATGGTAGTAACAAAGGTCACAACCAGTATAAGAACGATGAAACTGGATTCAAGAAATACCTTAAAGAATTACCTGAAGGTTCACTGGTGGTTATGGAAGCTACTGGTTATTATCATTACAGGCTTGCACAGTTTCTTTACAAAAAAGGTGTAACGGTATCGGTTGTAAACCCATTGTCGATTAAGCGTTTCATTCAAATGAAACTGGCCAAGGTGAAGACGGACAAGAGCGATGCAAGGGCAATTTGTGACTACGCTTTAATTAACGAGGTTCCCCTTTACAATGCCTTGACGGATACCCAGAGTGAATGTTTACAGTTGTTCAGATTGCTGGACACCTATTTAAAGCAGCGTACGGCCACTAAAAACAAGATACATGGAGAAGCTGTTCTGGGTGTGCCTTCAAAGTTCGTTTATCGTTCCTTGGTACGTAACAAGAAACAGTTGGATAAGGAGGTAGAAGCTATCGAATCAAAAATTCTATCCTTGGTCAAAGAGGATCAACAAGAGCAATTGACCTTGTTGACCTCCATACCGGGCATAGGCCAAAAGACGGCATTGTTCTTAATAGTTGTCACCGATGGTTTTAGTAAGTTCGAGACAGCATCACAGCTTTGTAGTTATGTTGGTATAACCCCAACGGTACGGGAGTCGGGCAGCAGCGTCAGGGGTCGCGCACGAATAAGTAAAGTGGGCAATCGAAAGCTTCGCAACCTATTGTTCCTATGTGCTTTTAATGCCTGTACACACAACAAGGCATGCAGAGCGGTTTATGAGCGAATAGTGAACAAGGGAAAGAGCAAGAAACTGGCTTTGATTGCAGTAGCCAACAAACTACTTAAACAGAGCTTTGCCATTGCAAAATCAAGAAGGCCCTATGATGAAACTTACGTTTCAATATTGCCAAGGTAAAACGTAGATAAATCAAATAAAAAAAGCTCAAAGAATCATTTTTTCGAATCTATGGGCCTAAAATACTATTGTCTCAGATTAATGAAGAATTTACTTGTTTTTTACCTCAGTTCTTTGTTGT
>NZ_JBHULB010000043.1:0-1318 GCF_042684265.1 Croceitalea marina
TAACGGTTTAGCTATGAACAGTACGGGAGCAAACTAGCGTTTGCTTTCCGCCACGCACATAGCGAAATCTTTTTGTTTTGTTTTTTCTTTTCCTTGTTTAAAGCAAAATCCCAAAGATTTTGCGGACATCATAAAAATACGCAAACCCTGCGATTAAGCCCGAAGCCCGTATTGTTTATAGGTTTTGTTGTGCTTAGTTTTCTGCGATGTTTTCCGTTATAAGGTTTTTTATCTCTTTTAAGTTTGCATAATGGGCATTTGTAAGAATTACATAACCAGAACCATTGGTTAAGTTTAAATAGAAAAAAGAGGAATATCCTACATTGGCACCACCATGACTTATCCCTTTCACTTTTTTATTTTCATCTAACTGAAGACCTACTCCTAATCCAGACCTAATTAACTTACCATTTGATAATTTTGCGGGTGATTTCAATAAAGCGATGGATTCTTTGGTTAAAATTGAAGATTTGTCATCGTTTAAACCTGCTAGTACTTCAAGTAGTAATTGGGAGTAATCAAAAGAATTAGTCCATAATGCTGCGGCAGCTTCTTGGGGATAAACTCTATATCCAAACTTAATAGGTTTCCCGTTTTTATAACCATATGCGATGTCATCTTCTTTATTTGGGTTTAAACCAAAATAGCTATTCTTCATATTTAAAGGTTGCAATAACTCTTTTTGCATAACAGTTCTGAATAATTCTCCCTTAGTGTCTTTTATTACTTTCTGTAAGTAACAATAGCCCCCGCCAGAATAATTAAATTCACTATTTACTTTATTCTTAATTTTGATTTCAGATTCCCACAAAAATGTATGTTTTCCATCAATTACATTTTCAATGGTTGGTATAATTTTTCTATTAGGTTTATAACCAAGAAATCCGTGCGTATTCATACCACCTGTATGACTGAGTAGTTGTGAAATTGTTGGAATCGTATTTGGCTCTGATTTATAACCATCTAACTTATTAGTTTTTAGGTAGACATTCACGTCATTGTCGAGGTCAAATATTTGATTTTGAGTATTAATAAGAAATAATAATCCAGTTGGAAATTTACTTAGTGATGCTGCTTGGAAAATTGTCTTTTCGTTGACCTTATTAGAGGCATTACTAATTCCGAATCCTTTGCTATAGACAACTTTGCTGTTTTTTAAAATACTCAAGCTTGCACCAGGTATCTTATTCTCTTTCATTAAACTGTCTAATTTTTGCTCTTCTGACCTACTCAATTGACAATAGGCTGAAGTATAAATTGCTAGAAATATGATGAGAATAAATGTTCTGATTTTCATTTTTTTAAATTAAGCACAACG
>NZ_JBHULB010000044.1:0-1332 GCF_042684265.1 Croceitalea marina
CCTTTAATCTATGTATTGAGCAATCTGACAGAGCGCGGCGATGATGTAGCATTTCTAAAATTATGGGAATTGAACGTAGTGAGATGTAGTGATTTTAGTCGCCGCAGGCGAATGCTACATCATCGGTATTGTATATGGCACGTTGCCATCTTAGTAGTTTTTTATTATTCAGTCGTAACTGAGGTTAATTAGTAGGGGGAGAGTTTAAAGTTAGGCAAATTTTGGCAATGTGTTATATACGTTGTTAGCTGCTGGTTTTTGTCAATTCTATTATAATTTCCTAACTGGAACACATAAATCTACTTTAAAAACTCCATTTTCAGGTTCTTCAGGATAAAGTTCATAGCAAGCTTTGTCATCAGGTTGATATCCGCTTGCTGGAAACCACTTTCCCATTAGCCAATCCCATGCTTGTTGAAATTCTTCTGCTTTTACCGTAAATCTTGCCACAACATATTTTCCTTTTTCGAGTACCATTTTTCCAATTTCCCCGTCCACTTTGGTGTTTTCAGGTGCAGTCAGACAAACACTTGTTCTTAACTTACTTTTATCGGCAACGTTCACGTCATCGTGGTAAACTATGGCAGTTTGAAAGTCTCCATTATCTAATACTCCTTTAGGGCCAGCCCAAGCGAAAAGTTTGCTAAACAATCTCTCAAATAATTCAGCGTCCCCTTGATAAGGTCCAATGTGTCTTAAATATATTACGGGTATGTCTGGTAATTCTTTTACTTCAATGCTTTCGTTGTTTTTCATAGCTACTTTCCATTTAATTGATTTCGTTTGATTACAAATGTAAACGGAAGGTGTTTCATTGTTTTTATCTTGAGTGCTATTCACTTTATTCAAATTGCTATTTTTCTTTTTGAATGAAGTAGCTGATTCATTAAAATGAGATTTGAAATTCTTTGAGAATACAGGTAAACTTTTAAATCCGCATTTAAGAGCAATATCAGAAATCGAATCGTTTCCGTTACTCAAAAGTGATGCTGCTCTTTCCAATCGAAGTCGAAGAATCAATTTAAATGGCGTTTCTCCAGTTACGTCTTGAAATATTCTACTGAAATGAAATTTTGAAAAATTGGAAATCTTTGCCAATTCGTCCAATGTAAAATCATTGTCCAAATTTTTTTCGATATGGTCAATTACTTTATTGATTCTATGCTTATACTCATTGTCAATCATTGGGTTCGTTCAAACTTGCAGCTAACGGCCAGGCGGGTATTGCGAGTAGCGTCTCAAAGTATTTGAGCTAGCTACGATAGCAATTAGACGCTATTGGTCCATACCCGCTAGATATGTCCAGTTCCGACATCGTGTTGTTCCGTCTGA
>NZ_JBHULB010000045.1:0-1369 GCF_042684265.1 Croceitalea marina
AACAATGGCTATAATTCATTGCGGTTGAATTCCTAATCGGAATTCAACGCTTTTTTGCTATCTTTCGGCTACGGCGGAAAGAATCCTGCGGATTTTTCCGCAACGAAATCATAGCCGAGACCGTTGTAACCAATACTGAAAAAAATCACGTTTTTATTTTTATACATCGAACTTCTATGTATATTTGTTTTTCATAAATACACTATATGAAAAAACTATCAAAAGAATTAATTGGTGCTTCTACTATACCTATTATTTTATCAATACTTTCAAAAAACGAATCTTATGGGTATGAAATCATCCAAAGCGTAAAAGAAATATCAGATGGAAAAATAGAATATGGAGATGGAACTTTATATCCTGTTTTACACAAATTAGAAAAAAAAGGACTCATTGAATCTTACTGGAAAATTGGAGAATCAGGAAAAAAGAGAAAATACTACAAATTAAGCACTAATGGTAAAAAAGAACTTATATCAGAAAAAGAAAATTGGGCAATTATCAATCAAATTATATCAAAATTATGGAAAATAGAACCGAATTTAACTTAAACGAGAAAATAGAAATCTGGAAATCAGAATTATCAAAAAAGTCAAATATGACTTCAGATAATATCGACGAATTGGAAAGTCACTTATTAGATTTAATTAATGATTTGGAAAACAAAGGGTTAAACATAGAAGAATCATTCCTTATTGCTAGAAAAAGAATTGGCAGAACCGATGAAATTTGTGCGGAATTTGATAAGATTAATAATTTCTCATTTATTAATACAACAATTCCTTATTTAAAAGGAGCTCTGATTTATATAGCATTTATAGTTTTAAGCAAGCTATTTTTAGTTTCAACTCTACTATTATCTCAATTTTTAAATATTGATAATGGTACATTTAACATTCTGTCTGTTATACTATTAGTTATTTTCTCGATTTCTTTCTTTAGCATAATATATTTTAATCTAAAAAAACGGAAATCATTTTTTAGCAAATTAAGTAATGCATATGTGCTAGTTACATTAATTACTGTATCATATATACTATCAGTTAGATTAAGTGCTCAAGTAGTTCTTCCAGGAATTGATATTAATAAATTAGGGAATCCAATTGCCGAATTTTATACAATGGAACTGAATTTTGGAATTTATAAAATACTGTGCGGTATTATATTATTGACCACATCACTAATTATATTTTGGAAAAACAAAAAGCACAATAAATTAAGGTATACAGAATAAAGTACTGGTTACAACAAAGAACTGAGGTAAAAAACAAGTAAATTCTTCATTAATCTGAGACAATAGTATTTTAGGCCCATAGATTCGAAAAAATGATTCTTTGAGCTTTTTTTATTTGATTTATCTACGTTTTAC
>NZ_JBHULB010000046.1:0-1496 GCF_042684265.1 Croceitalea marina
TCGATACCGAAAGCTAAAAATCAGGAATACTATCCATTGGTACCTTCCCAGCATCGGATTTGGGTACTGAGCCAATTAGATGAAGGATCACAGGCTTATATCATGTCAGGAGCTGTTCTTCTTAAAGGCGAGTTGGATATAGACAAATTTAAAAGAGCTTTTGACCTATTGATCGACAGACATGAGATATTAAGAACCTGTTTTAAAATTAATGAGGAAGGAGAAGTCCATCAATATATTGTAGATGGTCATGAGTTAAACTTTGATGTTGTTCTTTTTGATTTTAAAGACAAGTCAAAACAAACAATTGACCAGCACTTACATCAAGAACAACACAACCCTTTTGACCTAACAAAAGCACCTTTGTTAAAAGCTTCGTTGTTACAAACAGAAGAGAAAGTTCATTTGTGTTCGTTTGTGATGCACCATATCATAGGAGATGGCTGGTCAATGGAATTACTGATGTCAGAAGTCATTACCACCTACAATGAGCTTCTTAGGAACGATAAATTCGAAAGCGAAAAACGCTCTTTACAGTACAAGGACTATTCAGTTTGGTTACAATCACAATTGAAAAGTGAATCCTATCAAACTTCAGAAAGGTATTGGTTGGATAAATTTCGGGGAGAGCTGCCTGTATTGGATTTGCCTAGCTTTAGACAGCGCCCAGCCATACAGACCTATAATGGCAAAACTGTCAATCATCAATTCTCCAAGACGTTTTTATCCAAATTAAAACAGTTTTCGCAAGAGCATGAGGTTACCTTGTTTATGACCTTGATGACAGGGGTGAATGCTTTACTCTATCGTTATACAAATCAAAGTGATATCATCATTGGAACTCCAATAGCAGGGAGAGATCATCCAGATCTGGAAGATCAAATAGGATTATACCTAAATACGTTGGCGATTCGCACACAGATTGGGGATGGCTTTAGTAGCGAAGACCTATTGCAACAACAAAAGCAAACCTTGTTGGAAGCCTATGAGAATCAAAGCTATCCTTTTAACGAACTCGTTAGCAAACTTGACATATCAAGAGATACTTCCCGTTCGGCCTTGTTCGATGTGATGGTGGTGCTACAAAACCAATCACAACTTTTCAGTATAAAAAGAGACAATGATTTAGAAGGAATACAAGTTGAAGCCTACCAAATTGAAAATACAAACTCAAAATTTGACATCAGTTTCACTTTTGCAGAAACAGAAGGATTGGAACTTAGCATAGAATACAACACAGATATCTATCATGAATTCTTAATAGAACGAATGCTTGTTCATTATGAGAATTTGATGACTCATGTCATTGATAATCCTAAAGCATCAGTATCATCCATAGCCTATATTACTGAAGAAGAAAAGAATCAATTACTCCAAGAGTTTAACGACACCAAGGTTGATTTTCCAAAAGATAAAACCATAGTCGATTTATTTGAAGAACAGGTAAAAAAGACTCCAAACAATATTGCCGTAGTGTTTAACAAGCAAGAATTAAC
>NZ_JBHULB010000047.1:0-1521 GCF_042684265.1 Croceitalea marina
AATAAAAAAGCAGCAAAAGCATGAAGCCCTTGCTGCGCGGGATAACAAATTGATTACTCAACTTGTTTCCTAATATTTTAAAGAAAAAACTTGTTTTTTGACACAGTACCTATGAGTAGTTGCGTGGTTTAGCACTCAACTTTGCAAGTACACACAAAACTGAAAATCCGCGAGGATTTTCAGAAGTAGGCGAGAACAAGCAATTACTTATAGCCATTGTTAGCAGTAGTTTTTATATATTCATTTACTAAACTATATGTCTCGTTTATTAGTTCGATGAATGATGAATCTGAATTCAAAAATATTGCAATAGTTAAAGGTTTATCTAATTCCCTCACGACTACAGTTCTCGCTCCAATCCAACTTCCAGTATGAAATGCAAAATCTTTATTAGTAAACCATCCCATAGCATAGTTCAATTCACTATTCCCTAAAAATGGAAGCCTTTCCTCAAAAGGATTCGATTCAGGCCATTTTTTTGGAAGTGTTGAACTTGGTTTAAAAATTAAAGCGCCAATGTTTTTTGAAATCATATTATTATTAAGCAGTGAGTTGTCATATGCTATGAAATCATTTATACTTGTGTAAACAGCTCCATCTCCCATCATTCCGTTCATATAATTACCATCTACTTTTTCCCAATTATTTAAACTGTCTTTTTCATAACAAAAAGCTCTTTCGTTAATTTCTGTTGGATTTGCTAGGCTATAGTAGTTGGTTTGTTTCATACCTGCTTTGTTAAAAATATTTTTCTTGGCATATTTAGAAAATTCCTCGCCAGATATTTTTTCTACCAATAGAGCTAAAACTATATATGCAGTATTTGAATATTCCCAGCCTTCTCCTGATTCGAATAATGGCTTTGGATTAGTGGCCAACCATTCTAGAATATCTTTATTCTCAACTATTCTATTTTTATCCCAATTTTCATCGAAATTTTCATAATAGTCAGCAATTCCTGATGTATGATTTATTAAATGTTGAACAGTAATATTTTCAAAAACAGGATAATCCCAAAACTTGGTTATAGAATCACTCAAGGAAAGCAAGCCCTCGTCCACAAGACTTAAAACACTTAGAGCAGTAAATTGCTTGCTCACTGAGCCCATTCTCATATTAGTATTAATGGTAATTGGCGTTTTAGTTTCTAAATCTCTTAAGCCATAACCTTTTCCAACAATCATTTTTTGGTCATAAGAAACTAGTACTGCAGCACCAGGTCCATTTATTCCGATTTTTGAATTAAAAAGTGAATCTAATTTTACTTCTAGTTCCTCTAAACTTGTTGCTTTAGTTTCCGCTTTTTTATCATTAGAATTCTTGCAGGAAATTAAAAGGAAGGCAAATGCTATTATTAAAAGGTAATTTTTCATTGAGTTGGTTTAAATTACTGCTAACGCCGCGCTATGTGCAGTCCGGCTAATTTTAAGGAAATATAGCAAAATACTTTTAAGGATGTCATGTGAATTGGACTTCCTTATTCTCACATGACATCTTTCGCCAAGTAGTCCGCGCTAGCGG
>NZ_JBHULB010000048.1:0-1659 GCF_042684265.1 Croceitalea marina
CCGCTAGCGCGGACTACTTGGCGAAAGATGTCATGTGAGAATAAGGAAGTCCAATTCACATGACATCCTTAAAAGTATTTTGCTATATTTCCTTAAAATTAGCCGGACTGCACATAGCGCGGCGTTACCATACATTTAAGCAATTATGAGAAAAGCAATTTATTTAGTTTTCTTTTTGACAACGATAAGCATTTATAGCCAAGACTCGGATATTCAGATTCTACAAAAAATCATTTCTAAATTAAACGATATTGAAAGTGTTTTCTATACCTCGAAATTTGAAGGAAACGAGAGCAGAGTCACTTATATAAATAGTGATGATGAAATATTCTTTGACTTTACTCAAACCGCTGAATACTCTACACCAAGGTATTTCATAAAAAATAAGGATGCTGAACTAATTTTTAATGGAAAACATCATATTCAATCTTTAAATAAAGAAAAACTGATAGTAACCAGAGGTTCTCGAAATCCCAATAACCCTTTGCTATTAACGCTCTATCCTATTATAAAACTTTTACCCCAATTAATCAATAATAAGAGCGTTGAAATTGAAAGAAAAGACGATTTTATTTTAAATGGACAGGATAATTATGTATTTGAAATTTCATTGAAAAATAGTGTTATTGATTGGGAAAAATTAAGGATAAATACTTTTGACAAAGCAGATGCTAATTATAATAAATATTCCTTAATCATAAATAAATCTGATTACATTCCTAGAAAAATAATAATGCCTAACGGACCTTCGGGAACATTGAGTAGAACCGTTGAAAACTTAAATTTCAATTACAAAATAGACAATAAAATATGGACTGGAGCTTTGCTTTCAAAAGAATATAAAAGGATAACTTTTGAAGATTACCTCAAGCAAATGCAACAAAAAATGATTTTACAATCAAAAGAGAATATAACTGAAACGGAAAAACAAAAAATAGGAGAATGGAAGATACCAAATTTAGAAAATGATAAATTGGTAGACTTTTCGAAATTTAAAGGTAATGTTGTATTATTAGAATTTTGGTTTAAATTTTGTGGTCCTTGTGTTAAGGCCGTACCTGAACTTAACGCATTGAGGGAGAAATACAAAATCAACAAGTTTTTGTTGTATGGTGTGGAGTTTAGAGAAGATTTTCCTAAAGAAAACTTACAAGAGTATGTTTCAAAAATAAAAATAAATTACCCTGTATTATATAAAGGAAAAGAACTCGCTAACACATATTCAGTTCAAGCTGCACCTACTTTTATGATTATAGATAAAAAAGGAAATGTTGTTTATTTAGAATCTGGTTTTGATAAAGAAAAAATTGAGCGTGTCATTAAAGATAACCTGTAAAAACGTATGGTAACAATGTATATAAAAAATAGCGCAAGTTGTTGCTAACAGAATGGTTTGGGCATTTTTGGAAAGTCGCCAAATTTTTAAATTTGACAAATTCCCAAAACAAAATAATTAATAAAATTTAAAAATTCGGCTCGTGTTCATCCAAAAAGTTATCGCTTATTTTCAGCGCTACTTTTCATATACGAGACGTTGTGCTTAATTTAAAAAAATGAAAATCAGAACATTTATTCTCATCATATTTCTAGCAATTTATACTTCAGCCTATTGTCAATTGAGTAGGTCAGAAGAGCAAAAATTAGACAGTTTAATGAAAG
>NZ_JBHULB010000049.1:0-1664 GCF_042684265.1 Croceitalea marina
AACGGCAGTCTGTCTCAAAACCACCTTTGATTTTGAATAAATTTACACAATTTGGGATATAAGGGATATTTGCCTGTAAGAAGGTTGGATTTTCATAAATGCGGATATATGGGCCAAGAACTCATCTTTCGACCTTTTAACGGTGATAAGGAGCGTTTTTAGGATGTTCGTTCGATGTTTTGCCCTGATTTCGGGCTTCCAACCCAATTTGATAAGTCTTTTTAAATTGTACGCCAATGCAATGAACCCAAAGTCGGCACCGGCTGTGGGCATTCCCTTTTTGGTGATGATGTGGTCAAAGCCCCATTGCCTTTTTATGGTACCGAAGGGATGTTCGACCAAGGCCTGTCGTTTTTTGTAAATATCGGGTTGCTCCGTTACCCTACGGGCGTTATGTTCGATGAATGCGGTGAACTCACTGCGCTGTAATATCTTTCCATTTTGCTTTGCCGATGTGCATCCGTTGCGCACCGGGCAATTTTTGCATGCTTTTGTCCTGTATTGCTTGAACCGGTAGTTGCGTGCCCTGTACCAGTTTCCGTTACTGGTAAGCTCATGGCCCTGTGGGCAGCGATAGCTGTCCTGTTGCGGGTCGTAGTTGAAATGTTCGGCGTTATATGCCGGATCTGGTGCTTGGCTGGCACGGCCGATACCGGGTACGGCCACCAGGGTATCGACCCCAATGTCGTTGGCCACCTTGAACTCGCTCCCGGTATGGTAGCCTTTGTCATATAGTGCGGTAAAGGAGTTGGTCCCCAAAATGGCCTTTGCCCTTCTGAGCATACCGCCCATGGCCTTTTTGTCATTTTGGTTGGTGATCTTGTAATCGATCAAGAGCTTATGGTCGGCATCCACCGTTGTCTGTGCCGTATAACAGACTTCCGTAATGGTGCCCCTCACGATCTGGTGTCGGCTGTCCGGGTCACTGGTGGAGATCTGTGGGTTTTCCGTGGAGGTATCGGCCCGCAGTTCCTTTTGAATGCGTACATACCTTTCCCGTTGCCGTTCCCTGTTTTTTGCCAACTTACGGATTTCTTCCTTTGCGTCCCCGTCCGCCTTGGCCAGTTCTTGTTGGTGTTCCTCGAGTTTTTTATCGATGTATTCAAGGTGGCGTGCGACCTTCTTTAGGTTGAAGTTGTTCTTTTTGCTGTTCTGTGCCCTGAGTTTGGTGGAATCCCCGGCAATAAGGGTGGCGCCGATCAACTCGTGGTTCTTGGCAATGGACACCGTATGGCGGAACACCCGCTTTATCGCTTTGGGGTTGTCCTTCCTGAAACGGGCAATGGTATTGTGGTCGGGCCTTAGGTTGCCGAGCAGCCAGATCAGTTCGATGTTGCGGGCACACTCAAGCTCCAGACTTCTGGAAGAACGTATCCGGTTCAAATATCCATAGATGTAAAGCTTTAAGAGATCGGCGGGATCATAGGGCGGACGACCTTGCGGTGCCATGGCCCCAAAACCTATGGCCTGTAAATCCAGACCGTCCACAAAACGGTCAATGATGCGTACCGAATTTTCCTCGGCGATCATATCGTCCAGACAAGTGGTGTAGAGGGCAAGTTGGGTCCGGGATTGTTTCTGTTGATACTCCATACTTAAAGATAAAGAATATCAAACCCTACAAGGTAAAGCTAACTTTAAGTTTTGAGACAGTCTGACGGTCT
>NZ_JBHULB010000050.1:0-1718 GCF_042684265.1 Croceitalea marina
TTGGTAACGGATGTGCTTTGTAACGGTGACTCCAACGGTGCGGTCGACCTTAACGTGTCGGGCGGACTCGCTCCATACTCCATCGTATTCGACGGTAGTGCGCCTTCCACGCAACAAACCTACACGGGCCTTGCCGCAGGTACTTACACCTACACCGTGACCGATAGCAAAAACTGTGTTACAACAAACACGGTGACCATAAACGAACCAGCGGTACTGAGCCTCACCACGGCCATTACCGTAGACTATACTTGTGATAACGATGCCACCATAGACGTAACGGCGACCAATGGCGGTACGGCCCCTTATCAGTACAGTATCGACGGTGTCAATTTTAGCGGCACTTCAACCTTTACAGGCCTTACCGATGGCACCTATACCATTACCGTAAGGGATGCCAACAATTGTGTGCGGACAAGTGCACAGACCATTGACCCGCTCGATCCGCCCACCGACCTATCATTTACACAAACGGCACTGACATGCCCGACCTTGGTAGGGGACGTTACAGTAAGCGTAACAGGTGGCAATACACCGTTTACATATGAGATCATAGCTCCTTCGGGAAGTGTGACCAACAACGGAAACAACGCAACGTTTACAGGGCTGGCCCCAGGAACATATACCTTCCAGGTAACTGACGACAAAAACTGTATCATAACCGAAGACTATACCCTAGACCCGATACCACAAGTAGATGCCGTTTCACAATTGGTAAGGAACGTTACCTGTGTAGGCGATACCGACGGCGAGTTCAACTTTACCGTATCCGATTTCGATACTACCTATAGCTATATCGTACAGGATGGATTGGGAACTACCGTTACATCCGCGAACAATATCAATACAACAACACCGATAACCGTACCCGGCCTTGCCGCGGATACCTATGTCATAACCATTACCGATGACGTTACCAACTGTACCGTTACACTGAACCAAGTCATTGCGGAACCTGCAACGCCCCTTGGATTTACCTTTACAAATACCGACGATACCTGTGTGGCGGACGCCACCATTACCGTGAACGCAACTGGAGGATGGGGCGGTTACGAATACCAGTTGGAGGAAATCTCCGGACCGACCATCATATACCCTTACCAGAGCGGAAACTCCTTTGCCGATGTGGCTCCGGGAACTTACGACATCTACGTAAGGGACACCAATGGATGTATCGTTGTACAGCGTATTACCATAGACCCTGCGGAAACGCCCGTAATAGCCCTTGCTCCTTCCGACCTGTGTTATGACGGTACAGATCAAGCTTCCCTGGTGGTCAACATTACCGATGGTGTAGCTCCTTATTCCTATACCATTAACGGAGGAGGGCTTATAGCTGCCAGTGGAAATCCTTTCACCATAGCAAACCTGACCCCGGGAACATACAATATTCAAGTGACCGACGCCTATGGCTGTGTATCGAACACTATCACACAGACCATCGAACCGCAGCTTACCGCAAACGCCGTACTTACCCAAGACCTGTTCTGTACAGCGAACGCGATCATAGATGTGACCATAAGCGGAGGATATACACCATATGCTACCTACCAAGTGCAGATAGATGGCGGTGGATATGGAACAACAACCGCAATAACAGGAAACAGCTTTACCTACAACGGGGCCGCAACCGCAGGTACTTACCAGTTCCTTATAACCGACAACAACAACTGTAACGTCGAAACAAACGAAATCATCGTCTCACCAACCGTTAATCC
>NZ_JBHULB010000051.1:0-1747 GCF_042684265.1 Croceitalea marina
AGACGGAACAACACGATGTCGGAACTGGACATATCTAGCGGGTATGGACCAATAGCGTCTAATTGCTATCGTAGCTAGCTCAAATACTTTGAGACGCTACTCGCAATACCCGCCTGGCCGTTGTGCGCAAGCTGAAAACCCCAAATTAACAAGATATATTTGTATGAAAAAATTACTATTTCTAATTCCGTTAATAATTGGCTGTTCATCACAAAAGGAGGAATCGCAATATGAAAAGCTCCTTGACTATGAAGGAAATTATCAATATGTTGGTGAGACTACATTGGACATCGTAGCATCAGAATTAGATACAACTCTTTATGCAGTTATTGACAAAGCAAAATATCCATTGAAACATGTTGCTTTGGACAGTTTTGTAAATATTCAAAACAGTCCTGTGGTTTTTCAAAGAGATAAGAACAAGAAAATAATTAGTTATAAAGCAGATGGTCAAATCTTTGAATTACATAAAAGAGATTTCAAGAAAATGGAGATGGTTCCACGAAAAGAACTACTTCATAATCCGGAAGGCTATATTTATAAAAAACCCGAGCAGAAGCATGATGGCTTGCAAACAGGAAATTTAGAAAATGAGTTTGGCCGCCCTGAGTTTATCATAAATATGGTTAAAGAAACCATAAAAGGTAACTTTCCAGATGTCCATAGCATCTTGATTTATAAGAGTAATAGATTGGTGCTCGAAGAATATTTCTATGGTTATGATGAAAATACACCCCATCAACTAAGGTCTGCCACAAAACCATTTATTGGGGGAATCTTAGGAATAGCCATTGATAAAGGATTTATACAAAGTGAGAAAGAAAAGCTTTTACCTTACTTCGACTCAAGTTACTCGGAAATATCCAACATAGATGACAGAAAAAAGAAACTTACAATAGAAAACTTTTTAACATATCGACATGGTATGGACTGCGAAAACAATAATCTTGAAAGTAAAGGAAATGAACTAAAGATGATGGAAAGTGAAGATTGGGTAAAATACACTCTTGATTTACCGATGGTAGCTGAACCTGGAACATCATCATCCTATTGTACAGGTTGTGCATTAACTGTTGGCAGTTTAGTAGAAAAAGCAACGGGTGAAAACATAGAAGATTTTGCAAAAGCAAATCTTTTTAACCCTTTGGGAATCTCAAATTACCAGTGGATTTTTGAACCAAACAAAGCAAGTATGACAAACTATAGTCAACTTTCTTTGACACCAAGAGATTTAGTTAAGTTGGCCAAAATGTACAAGGATGGTGGAAAATGGAATGAACAACAAATTCTCTCTGAAAGTTGGATCAACAAAACATTTGATATGGAAGAAGGCGATTATGGCTATCTATGGGAACATAAATATTTCATGATTGGCGGTCAGCGTTATAATTCTTATTTAGCGAGCGGTAATGGCGGTCAAAAAATAAATATATGGCCAGAACTTGACATGATTACTGTATTCACAGGTGGGAATTACAATTCCTATGCACTTTATGGTAAAAGTACGCCACCAAATGAAATGATACCAAATTACATATTAAAAGCAATTGAATAAAAGCAAACACATAACAATGTATATAAAATCATAGCCGCCTATCGGCAGGCTACGCTTCATATACTAACCGATGATGTAGCATTCGCCTGCGGCGACTAAAATCACTACATCTCACTACGTTCAATTCCCATAATTTTAGAAATGCTACATCATCGCCGCGCTCTGTCAGATTGCTCAATACATAGATTAAAG
>NZ_JBHULB010000052.1:0-1800 GCF_042684265.1 Croceitalea marina
TTTAGTTTTCCGGTTGTAAGTTCGTCCAGAATTTTGAGTTTGAAAGATTCGGAATACCGTCTGATTACTTTGTCATTTTTGTACATAATTGTAAGAATTATGTAGCCTTTATTCAGGACGGGTCAAAATGTTGCCTAACGTGTTTGTATAAGATTAGTTGCGTGTTAAAGCACCTAATTTAGCAAATACGAACCGAATAGAAAATCCGCGAGGATTTTCGTAAGTAGGCTGGCACTAGCAATTAATTTTATACGGTGTTAGCAATAGTTTATCTTACTTATTATTCTATAATTTATCAAGAGAATCGATTTATGAAAAGACTATCCTAATAGGTTAGCTTATTCTTTCTTTAAGGTACTTGCAGTATAAGGATTGCTTAATAGTTCTTTAAAAATTTCCCAACGTTTTTCAGGATTATTGTAAGAACCACCTAGCATCTCAACGTGCTTGGCAACTAAATCTTTTCCTAAATTATAATTAATTACATAACTGCGGTTTGCTTCAATAAAACGCACGCTTTGCTCTGCTTTTTCTGGTGTAAAAAGACTATATTTTTCAATTTGTTTTATGGCATTCTCACGTGTGAGACCTCCATTAAGGTAGGCTCTTGCTGTCTCATTTCTTGCATAATTTAATTTGCTCATTACATCTTGTACTGTGTAAAATATTTCGGCTTTACTTGTATCTATTCCAGCAAGTGGGAACAGATATTCCTTTTCGAAATCTATCCTTTTATCACCAGGGAAAACAACATCAATGCCATAATTCGCACTGCCTTCTGAAATAAGTGAGAATGGCGAAAATAAAGGATAGACTGAATATTCCATCCAACCTTTTGTATTTACTAGATTTTGCTCTGTAAGCATCATATAAATATGGTGCCCTGGATAACCTTCATGACTGCCTAAATCTATAGCTCTGCTAATATAAATAGGAAAATCAGTATTTATTTGTATCAGACTTTGAGCATTACCTTGATAATAATTATAGCCACCCCAAACCTTATCAGTTACATATTCCAGAACAAAATTTTCGTTTTCTGGTAATTCAAAATAGTGTTTTGTAATTTTTCTAGATTCGTTTATAGCAACTCTAAAAACCGTATCGAGCTTATCTTTTGGAATAATAAATTCAGCCATAAAATTATTGTATCTGGTAGGCAAATCTCCATCGCCAGGTAGAAGACTATCTAATTCACCTAATAGTTCATCAAAATGAGAGAACGAGAAATGTGGAGGTACTGCGTCATAAAGTAATTTAGCCTCTTCATCAAATGGAAATGTCTTACCACCTATCATTTCGATTTTCGTTCTAACAGCAATTAGTTGTTTTTTAAGCATGTTAATGCGGGCAATTTCCAAATTTGGGTTATCTGAAACAAGTAATTCATCACATTGACTTATCAATGTATTGGCACGTTGTACAAAATTATCTAGAGGTAATGTTTCAGATTTTGGTTCTGTTGGTTTCCATTCTTCTGGACCAAAATAAGCATCAACAAAGGCATTATCATATTGTCCAATTTCTAAAACCAATTTTACATAGTCTTCAGCAATGATATCAATTGATAAAGGATTTGAACTTGACTTACATGAAGTTATAATTAACACAAGAATAATAACAAGATATTTTTTCATAATTAAGTTGGATTAGAACACCAAAATACAATTTTAATATGTCTAGTCCTGAAATATGGCTACAGGTTAAAAATAGATTTACGCTGTTAATTTATATACCATATTAGGTGTTTTGTATTCTAAAGATAAATGTAATCTTATTTCATTGTATAGATTGATTGCA
>NZ_JBHULB010000053.1:0-1828 GCF_042684265.1 Croceitalea marina
GGATAACTAATTATTATAATACACAACTAAATAAAATGAAGGTATTCATTAGTTGGTCTAAACATCAGAGCATGGAGATGGCCATTAAAACCAAAGAATTACTGGAAAAGCTAAATCCTAAGATTAATGCATTTGTTTCAGAAGTAGACATAAATGGTGGTCAAGACGTTCAAATTAAGATTTTAGAAAAAATAAAAGAATGTGATAAACTTGTCTTGTGCTTCACTAAGGAGAATAAAAAGGCTCCTTGGCTCTTATTTGAAGCGGGGTTTGCAAGAGGTTTGAATAGAACAGTGATACCTTTCCTCTTTGATGATGACCCTAATTGGCATTCATGGATAGACAATCCGATGAATGTTGCTCGGGAAATCAAATTTAACCATGATGGTTTCAATAAGACATTCCTAACAAGTTTTGATTTAAAGGAGACACCTGATAACGAGAGAAAAATAGATGACTACAAAAAATCCATTCTGAGAATTAAAGAAAATTTCAGAAGTATTGATACGCAATGCGAAGATCTTATTGATAAGCTAATTCATAATGAGGCGTTCGTTCTAGAAAACCCATTTTTTAAGGATAAAGCAGGATACTTTCTTTCTGGTTTTGAAAGTTATGAGTTATTCAAGGTTATAATTGAATCATTTCTGTATACAGGAAAACACCTTTGGATTTATGGAAGAAAAAACATGAAGCTTTTTGGGGGAAGCTTCAAGAATTTTTTTAAATATCTACATGAGAAAACAACAAATAATCCAGGGATGGACGGTATAGATTTTCGATGTCTATTTCTGGATCCAAACTCCGATGAGGTCAAAAAAGCTCATATTCAACAGCATATTTTTAAGTTCGAATTAGAGGCAACTCTGTTACGCGCAAAAGATGAAGTTAGAGACAATGATACGCTTAGAAATTGCTTCAAACTATATTCAAATAAAAGAGAAAGTATCATAATTAGATTAGATGAATCTATTATATATTGTAGACCAAGTTTTGATTCGAATGGATTTCCTCAGTTACTCACAAACACGGGTTTTGAAGTTTTTAGTACCAATTCGAAGAAAGGAAAAAAGTGCTTGAAGATTTACGAGAATGTTTGGAATAATGCCAAAGCTATGCCTGAAAATTTTGAAGTCTTTTAGCAAGGCACTTAATAATTTCAGTTTTTGTTTGTCCAACACTTAAATGTGTTATATCAATGTCATTAAAGATATTTTCTGTTTTTTTTGATAGTGTTTGAGTACTAGCAGAGAGTGCTAAATTAGTATCGAATACAACCGATAGGTTTTGTATTGTGTATTTCAGTGGATTCCTTTCTTTCCATCTTTCAAATAGTGAGTGCTTGTCATTTATGAATAAATTGAAGTAGATAATATTATCATTGTCAAACAATCCATCTAAAATCTCAGGCACTATATGTACACCATTAATTATGGTTGTTATGCCTTTCCTTTTTTGTCTGCCAATGATTTTTTCAAATGATTTTTTCATATGCCCACATTGTTTTTTTGCTTCATCATAGCTAAGAAATTTTGCACTTGGGGTTATCTCTATTTCCTTAAATAACAGGTGAGGTTCATTTTTAAATTTGTCTTCGATATATTCATTATAGCCCCTCAGCACTTCTCTTATTAAATCAGTTTCTTCTACTATTCTGAACTCATCAAACATTTTTAGTAATTCATATGAGATAGTGGTTTTGCCCACTCCAGGAACACCTGAGATAAAAACGATAAACCCCTTAGGCAATTCAAAATCTAGTTTTGCATTAATGTTATTGCTCATTTTGGTCGTTCCCTAGTAAAGGAAGCATAATAATTAGTTATCC
>NZ_JBHULB010000054.1:0-1843 GCF_042684265.1 Croceitalea marina
AGGTAAAACGTAGATAAATCAAATAAAAAAAGCTCAAAGAATCATTTTTTCGAATCTATGGGCCTAAAATACTATTGTCTCAGATTAATGAAGAATTTACTTGTTTTTTACCTCAGTTCTTTGTTGTGCCTAGTTTTTTAACTATTATTTCCGTGATATTTTTCCCATATTTTCTCTAAAATAATTTTTCCTTTCATTCCTTGATAGAATGCTTTAATCTTTTTGAGATTTTTGGAATTCATATCTCCAGAAATTAACTCACATTTTTCAATTGTGAATTTTGCATCTATTTCTCTATTTCTTGAAATTACGTGAAAGTGAGGTGGAATATGGTCATTAGTATAAATTCTAACTTGAAGGTCGTCTATTGTTGCGACCCGCTCTTTTGTTGCTAAAGCTGGTTCGTTCAAATGTTTTTCCAATGAAACATCGTCTAATCCTAAATAGTACTTTAGTAAGTCTTCTAGTATTTTTTCAAATATGTTCAAATTCTCAAGCTATGTTTTAAATTCAAATTTTATTTTTTGTCCGTCTTTCAAATCCTTTATTTGAAACCCTAAATCTCCACTAAAAGAAATTAATTCCGCAAAACTTATTTTTCCAATATTGGACTTTTCATATTCTCCGCCAATAACAGCTGGCATTTTCAAACAGTATTTTTGGTTTTCTTCTAATTCTCCAAGTTCCGATTTTGCAATGTTCACAAGATTTGTCATTTGCCAATCTTCGATAAATTCAGAGTCAGTCGAAAGTCGGTCAAATTCCGATTCCGATTCCGCAATTTTTCCGCAACTAATTTCTTCGGGACAAATTCTCCAATATTCGTTTTTGTCCGTTTTGAAAATCACGTTGCCAAAGTCATTCGTCCGAACTATTTCGGTCGCATTAAATCCTTTCCAATTCCAAGCTTTATTTATTTCGGCAATCATTTTCTCAAATTAGGCACAACGGTTTTGTATATGATTTGTGGCGATTTGGCGGCTAGCGTTGGGGAGCGAATTGGCAGCAGCTCGCAGAGCTGCGTGAGAATCAGAAGCCGCGGCGAGCCGCTCGACGGATTTTTCCGTCGTAACTAAGTTAACTAAAAATGTGAGAAGCGCAATTCAATTAACCGTCTAAGCCATAAATTATATGCGTTGTTACAAGCTGGCTTTTCTCCATTTGAACAACATTACTCTTTTCCGATTTTCAATATCATTTACTCTTACTGCTGTCACATCCTCAATCCGATAAATGACTGTTCCTTCGTCTTCACCCATTTTACCAACGCAATGCAGAATCAAATCAGATTCAGATAGTTTGGTAATAAATCCAGAAAAATAGTCTGAACCATTAATTTCCAAGCGAGCAATTCGGTCAGTTCCTTCAAGTTGTTTTAATATTCCAGTTTGCCATTCCTCGTCGTCGTTTAAATTCAATTCGAATTTTTCGTCTTTATCCAATTCCGATGAATAGTCAATCAGACATTGCATTGCTTTTGCGTAATCATCGTCAAAGTCAACACTTTTTATATTTTCAATTCGCTCAATTATAATTCCGTCTGATTTTCCGTATTTAGTAAAGTGTTGAATTGTAACCAATTCTTCATTATAGTCTTTTACGTATCCAGCCCAAAATCCATCATCGTCGTTATATTTCCAAATTCCGATAATTTCTTTGTTCTCCTTTGATTTCTTTAAAATCTCAAATAATATACTTTCGCTCATTGTTTGGTTTAGCTGTCTAGTCCTGAAATATGGCTACAGGTTAAAAATAGATTTACGCTGTTAATTTATATACCATATTAGGTGTTTTGTATTCTAAAGATAAATGTAATCTTATTTCATTGTATAGATTGATTGCA
>NZ_JBHULB010000055.1:0-1848 GCF_042684265.1 Croceitalea marina
CTTTAAGAAGAACAGCTCCTGACATGATATAAGCCTGTGATCCTTCATCTAATTGGCTCAGTACCCAAATCCGATGCTGGGAAGGTACCAATGGATAGTATTCCTGATTTTTAGCTTTCGGTATCGATACGTAGCTTTTTCTCTTTATTGTTTTGGCAATGGCTTCTGGCACTGGATTTTGGAAAAATTCCTTATACGTAATGTTTCCGTTAAGTTGTTTATAGATTTGATTGATTACTTGAGCAATCATTAAACTATGACCTCCCAATTCAAAGAAATTTTCTTGTATGCCAACCTTCTCAATCCCTAAGACCTCTTGCCATATCTCTGTCAGTTGCCGCTCTGTTTCATTTCTTGGTGCTATATAATTGGAACTAGTTCTGTAATCAATACTTAGGCTTTCCAGTTTTTCCCTGTCTATCTTACCATTAGGTGCTAAGGGAATCGACTCCATAAGCTCAAAATGACCGGGAACCATATAATTAGGCAGCCTTGTTCTAAGATGATTTTTTAAATCATCTTTATCCGTAGTGTTCTTTACTGTATAGTAAACAACTAATGTTTCATTTTTAACGAGTGCTACTGCTTGGCTGATGCTTTCAGAATAGGAGAGAATGGAATTCTCAATCTCCCCTAGTTCTATGCGATAGCCTCTTAATTTAATTTGATGATCTTTTCTGCCTAAAAAAGCAACGTTGCCGTCTGCAAGCCACATAGCTGCATCCCCCGTATCGTACATTCTTTGTCCTTTTTCATAAGGGTTGGCTATGAACTTTTCCTTGGTTAACTCCTCACGGTTTAGATACCCTTTGGCCATACCATCTCCAGAAATGTATAACTTCCCTGAAACGCCTATCGGTACTAACTCCAGGTGATCATCCAAAATGTAAAGTTTCGTATTAGATATAGGTTTTCCTATAGGGATGGAAGTCGTATAGTTCTTATCTTTATTTAACTTGTATATTGTACTGTAAGTAGTATCCTCTGAGGGACCATATAAATTCCGTACTTCTACTTTCGTTTTTACTAATCTGTTTCCAACATCCACAGGGAAAGATTCCCCTGCTAAATTGATGATATTTGCATTTTCCAAGCTGACTTTATTGTCTATAAGACTACGGATACTGGATGGAACGGTATTGATTAAAACTTCTGTGTCGTTTTTTAGGCTTTTTTCTATCTCCAACGCATTGTTAAGAATACGGATTTTTTTGCCTATGGTAAGAGGATAGAACATTTCATAAACGGAAATATCAAAACAATGTGAGGTAGAGGAGTAGACTATATTGAATCTCTCTGGATTAAATTCTTGTTTTGCCCAATGCAATAATTCAGCAGTGTTACCATGAGTGATCATCACTCCTTTAGGATTACCTGTGGTACCAGAAGTATAAATTACATAAGCTAAATTATGACGTGTGATTTTTGAACTTGTATTTTCTTTTGTATACTTACCCTTTTCTTTTTGGAAAGCTTCAAAAAAGGATTGGTTAATAACTAGTTTTGCATTGCTATCTTTTTCTATATACTCGATGAAACGCTTTGGGTAATTCGTATCCATCGGGACATAAGCCGCTCCCGATTTTAAAATCCCGAAAATAGCGATTAACAGATTCTCACTTCTGCCCAGTTTTAAAGCTACGAGATCATTGGGTTTGACACTGTAATGATTTCGTAGATATTCTGCTAATTGATTGGACCTCTCATTTAACTCACTATAGGTTAATTCTTGCTTGTTAAACACTACGGCAATATTGTTTGGAGTCTTTTTTACCTGTTCTTCAAATAAATCGACTATGGTTTTATCTTTTGGAAAATCAACCTTGGTGTCGTTAAACTCTTGGAGTA
>NZ_JBHULB010000056.1:0-1887 GCF_042684265.1 Croceitalea marina
AATAAAAAAGCAGCAAAAGCATGAAGCCCTTGCTGCGCGGGATAACAAATTGATTACTCAACTTGTTTCCTAATATTTTAAAGAAAAAACTTGTTTTTTGACACAGTACCTATGAGTAGTTGCGTGGGTTAGCACTTAACTTTGCAAGTACACACCAAGCTGAAAATCCGCGAGGATTTTCAGAAGTAGGCGAGAACAAGCAATTACTTATAGCCATTGTTGTGCGTAGTTTTTTATTCCTGCGTTAATATCAATTCTTTTAATTTTTCAAGTTGCATATCCGATAGCCAAAGAACCTGATTGAGGTCTCTTTCAATTTTGATATCGGGTTCTGTTCCGTAACCGTCCAAAATTTCCCCATTCTTTTGAAAAGAAACCATTGTACTTATTTTTCCAAATAGTTTTGAGTTTGGCAAGTCAACCCATTCGCTGTTTCCACTTGAGCCGTCTGTTGTTACTCCTGCAATTTTGATGTTTGGTAAGCCCTTGAAAGCAGAAACGAAAACAGATGCTGCACTAAATGTTTTTTCATTGGCTAAAATATAGACAGGTTTGTTATAGTAAAAAGTTGATTTACCTAACTTCTTTCCATTCAACAATCCAAAATAATATTCGCTGTATTTGTTTTCATCCAATGCATAGATTGGCTTAAAACTTTTTAAAAATTCTGTTGCCTTTTTTTGTTCTTCATCGTCTAATTCGGATAAGGTATATAAAAAACGGTTGTGTAAACTTTTTTTGTAATCTTCTGGTAATGGAAGTGGACCTCTTTGTTTAGTAGCATTTACAACATATATAGAATCTGGATGTATTAAGTATTTTGCGAATTCATACAACAAATCACGGGTTCCGCCACGGTTGGCTCTTACATCAATAATCAAGGCTTCGCTATCATTTTGGATTGATTGCATAAAGGAATTGACTTTGTCAAAATGAAGAGGTGCTTCATCTTTATCAACCATTTCGGGAATTTTGATATATGCAATGTTTTCTTTTATGCTAAAGAGCTTTTCGATTATTACAGGTTTATTATAATCTTCATCTTTTACTCTAAGATAATCTACCTCAAAACTTTCATCCCAAGGTCGTTGCCTTTGTGATTTATTAATTGGTGTAACAGTTAAAATAATGTCATTGTTGAAAGTAGAATCTGAAAGTGTCAATTCTATTTCTTTAGAAAGTGTTTTATTGAGAAGTGTATAATTTTTTTCAATGTCCCGAATATCTCTTACAGCATATGTGAAATAAGTTTCTTGCGGTGCTTTTATGTCTTCTGGTCGTGTTTTTTGTAGGAAATCTTTAATATCAATTCCGTCAATTTTTTTGAGATAAGGAAATTTAGGATTCAGTATTTCTAACTTTTTATTTTGATTTTTATTTAAAACAACAACTCTATCATTTACAGGTGCGTAAATGAATGGTAAAAACAGCAATTCCTTTAAATCATAACCTCTTATTCCACTTAAGGAAGAATGTCTGTCTCCAATTTTTGCTAAAGTATTGGTAATAAACATTCCAAAGTTTTCAAGTCGGGTGGAATCGCTTAAAGTTTTTAAATAGTTTTCAAAATCGGTATTGAAATCATAGCCATTTAGGTAAACATAGGAAGACTTTTCATTTAAAGTCTTTTTCAGAAATTCAATATCTTCAGTTATTTGTTTTTTACTGAGTAAATCCTGCGCTTGTGAAATGGCAAAATTGAGAGTCAATATAATTGTAAAAAGGATTTTTAATTTCATTTATGATGTTTTCTCAAATTACGCACAACGGCCAGGCGGGTATTGCGAGTAGCGTCTCAAAGTATTTGAGCTAGCTACGATAGCAATTAGACGCTATTGGTCCATACCCGCTAGATATGTCCAGTTCCGACATCGTGTTGTTCCGTCT
>NZ_JBHULB010000057.1:0-1908 GCF_042684265.1 Croceitalea marina
AGAGAGAGGATTATCAATGTTGTCGAAGTCTAAAGCTTCACCGTGTATACTAACCTTAATTCTCTCTTTTGTTCTTTCTGATTATTAAATCAATTTAAAGAGAATCAAACTTAAGCCGTGTATAATTCATTGCTAGTTAGAGCTTACTTACGAAAGTCCTCGCGGACTTTCTATCTGTGATTTATTTGCTAAATTTAGTGCTTAAACACGCAACGAAATCATACACAAACACGTTGCCAGTAATTATGAAAAAAACTTTGAGAATATTTATAACATTTTTGTTTTTTCTGATAGCTCTTGCTTCCTTCAGTCAAAATTCAACGAAAATTCAGTCTGATACACTAACGAAAATAATTACTTCAGATTTTTTCAAAAATGAAAGAACAATTAAAATTTTCATTCCGAAAAACTACAATGAAAATAAAAAATATCCTGTAATCTATACTTTAGATGGTTATGGCCTTTTTAATATCACAAGTAGTTATGCTCACTACTTAATGGAATATGATATCATTCCAAAATCAATAGTTGTCAGTATATATCATACTGATAGAAATTATGAAACTAGTCCAAATTATGGAAATAATGTAAATATTCCAGTAACTGACTTTTTAGAAGGTTCAGAAAAATTAAAAAATCACTTGATAAAAGAGGTTAAGCCGTTAATTGAAAAAGAATTCTCAACATCTAAATTTAGTGTCTTAATTGGACACTCAAATACAGCAACATTTGTTAATGAAATGATATCTGAAAAAGAAAACACTTTTAATTCTTTCATCGCAATAACACCTGACCTACATAATGACCAAGTTATTTTTTTAAAAGACTATCTGAAAAGTAAGAATAGCAAAATATCATATTTCGTATCATCAGGCTTAAAAGATGATACATTTAGATTAGAGTCTGGTAAAAAACTTGACACAATATTTAGAAATACTAATGGAAACTTTAAAGGATTATTTAAAAGTTATGATGCAGGGCATTTAGATTTAGTTCCTAAAAGTTTAAATGATGGTTTGATGTTTTCCTTTTCAGAATATAGAAATTTCTCAAACATTCATAATTTAATTATTGAAACAGATTTTTCAATAAAAGATTTCATAAACAATATCATAAAAAACCAATCTAAAACCTACGACATTGAAAGTGAATTAAACGAAGACGACTTTTTCTACTTGAGCGAAATCGTTGCAAAAAGTAAAAACAAAACTTTAGTAAAAGAAATACTAGATATTAGTGAACAAAACCGTTTTTATCCAAAGAACCACTTGTATTCTGATAAAGCTCAATCATATGAATATGCAGGATTTTACGAAGATGCTCTTGAAAATTGGAAATTACAAATAGAAAACGGAAATCACGAAAACACATTTTACTTTGAAAGACCTTTTCAATTATTGATTCAGAACTTAAACCGACCTAAAGAAGGAATTGAGTTATTAGAAATGGCAATAAAAAAATATCCGAAAGGGGAATTGACTTTTAGGTATTTAATAGCGAAAACAATATTTGAAAACAAATTAAATAAGAGTAAAGGATTAGAAAACATAAATTTCTGCATAAAAAACTTTCAAACCAACAGAAAGTTCAGTATAGAAAATGCGAAAGAATTGAAATCAAAACTTGCAGAAAAATAACTACTGGCAACAACGTATATAGCTCATAGCTAGTCAGTTATTTAATCGAAGTTAAGGTGCATTTGCTAGTCCGCCAAATTTTTAAATTTGGCTCGTGCTTAACCGAAAAAATATTGATAATTTGCACGCTACGAGCCATATACAAGACCGTTGTAAAACATTTGCGAAATGAAAATTCAATATAAAAAACGACAACTGAATTTTAATCTGATTTTCGGAATAATTTGGTTTGTTTATTTTTTTGTTCAATTATACTTTGACGACAAACTTC
>NZ_JBHULB010000058.1:0-1959 GCF_042684265.1 Croceitalea marina
TAGTTTTCCGGTTGTAAGTTCGTCCAGAATTTTGAGTTTGAAAGATTCGGAATACCGTCTGATTACTTTGTCATTTTTGTACATAATTGTAAGAATTATGTAGCCTTTATTCAGGACGGGTCAAGCTTGCTTGTAACGTTGTTGTATATGGTTTGTTGCGTGGTTAAGCACGTAATTTAGCAAATAAAAACCGAATAGAAAATCCGCGAGGATTTTCGTAAGTAGGCTAGAACTAGCAATAAATTATATACTTTGTTGTGCAACGTTTTTTATTTTTCAGTTAAGTTGTTTTTTATATTCGGGTTTAAACTAGTCAAATACTTTGCAAATTCAAACTTGTCTTTCGGTGAAATTATCATCTCCTCAAATTTCCCATATTTAATTTCAATTCGGTCAAACGATGGTGCTGGCGAAGAAATAATATTACTTGATTTTGTTATTTCCTTAATTTCATTGATTTCAATTGGTTTATAATTAAAGAATCCGCATTTGATTTTAAGTTTATTTTCCTCAATTGTATATTCCGTTTTGAGGAACATATGAGTTATAAGTCCGAAGATTATTATTAAAAATAAACTTATTAAAGTCAGATTCAGATTGATTCCGCTTTTAATCAGATTTAGGACTAATGGACTGAAAAAGACTATGAATACAACAGTCAATAATCCGTAAGAAACTTTTGAAGAATATTTTTTAGTCATATTTCACCTTTTTTTCGGGTTTTTCTGTAAATGTTGCACAACGTGTTTGTGTATGGTTAGTTGCGTGGTTAAGCAACTAAGTTAGTAAACAAAAACGAACGCGAGAAAATTCCGAAGGAATTTTCCAAATAAGCACTTGCCAAAGCAATTAAATATACACGGTGTTACCACACGTTTTTTTATTTTCTCAAATCTAATATTACAGAATCCTTTACTTTAATAAAAATCAGATTATTGTTGTGATATAATTTCGTCGTATCTCCTTTAATTTCAGTCCGAACAAAGTCAGATTCTATAAATGTCTTTTCGGTTGAGTCTAAATAGATAGGAATAGCTACATATAAAAAACAGCTTAATATTATTATACTATTTGTAATTATTATTCCTTTTAACTTATCAGTTTTTGCTTTAAAAAAGAAAAAGCCAATACTTATCAAAGTCCAAATTATTCCAATAACTAAAGTCAAAAATAAAATTAGATGATGAACACCAGGTGCGTGAATATATGGATTGCCAATAATTGCATACGCAATTCCTGCGATTCCAAATCCTATTCCATAAAATAGTAATGTTTTTAAAATTCCTGTTTTCAATTCAGTTTTTTATTTTCTAAAATATCAAATCCAAATAGTCCTTTCCGAATTTCCAATTCCACGTTATTGTAGAAGTTTCTTTTTTCATAAAATTCAGATGAAAAGACTAATTCTTTTATTTTTCCATTATAATTAATTCTAAACGTTGGTGTTTTAACATCAATTCTATATTTGCCTCCAGAAGCTAGTGAGGAAGTCCTAATAATTTCATACGATTCAGTTCTTGTATTTTGGTCAGCGAAATAATAATTCGATAACATAAAGATTGAGCAAGCAATAAATCCAAATCCGATTACATAATGCATTGCGGAATAGAGGTAAAGTCCAATTCCGCTATATTCATAAGTGCTCTTATAATTCTTAAAGTCGAGAATAAATGCAATTATTCCAACAACCATTATAATTCCGATTGGAATCATCAAATTGATAATGGTTTCTCTGTAAATATTGATTTCCCAAATAATTAAAATTGCTCCTAGAAAGAAAATTACTGGGTAGAATATTTTACGTTGTTTTTTCGTCATTCTCAAATGTGTGGTAACGGTTTAGCTATGAACAGTACGGGAGCAAACTAGCGTTTGCTTTCCGCCACGCACATAGCGAAATCTTTTTGTTTTGTTTTTTCTTTTCCTTGTTTAAAGCAAAATCCCAAAGATTTTGCGGAC
>NZ_JBHULB010000059.1:0-1973 GCF_042684265.1 Croceitalea marina
CAACAATGTGTATAATTCATTGCTAGTTATAGCATGCTTACGAAAGTCCTCGCGGACTTTCTATCTGTGATTTATTTGCTAACTTTAGTGCTTAAACACGCAACGAAATCATACACTAGACCGTTGTAAGTAATGCCGCAAAACCTAGAAACCGAGTGAATAAAACGATATTTGAAATTACCAAAATGGATTGTCCTTCAGAGGAAAATCTAATCCGAATGAAATTGGACGGAATTTCAAGTATTGCGAATTTGGACTTTGATATTCCGCACCGAAAATTGACCGTTTTTCACAGCGGAGAAATTGACCAAATCGAAAAGTCCGTTATCGAATTGAATTTAGGTGGAAAAAAAATCTCAACGGAACAAACCGACCAAACGGAATTTAAAGAAAACGAAAATCAGAAAAAACTACTTTGGTCTGTACTTGCCATAAATTTTGCTTTTTTCATTATTGAAATGACAACAGGAATTATCTCAAAATCTATGGGACTTGTTGCCGATAGTTTAGATATGCTTGCGGACAGTTTTGTGTACGGAATTAGTTTGTTTGCGGTTGGCGGAACAGTAATAAAGAAAAAACGGATTGCCAAACTTGCTGGATATTTTCAAATAATACTTGCGATTATTGGATTTGTAGAAGTCTTGAGAAGATTTTTCGGAAACGAGAAACTTCCCGATTTTTCAACAATGATTATAGTTTCGATTTTTGCACTTATTGCAAACGGAATTTGTCTTTATATTTTGCAAAAGTCAAAGAGCAAAGAAGAAGCACATATGAAAGCGAGTATGATTTTCACTTCGAATGACGTGATTATCAATTTGGGAGTAATTATTGCAGGAATTTTAGTGCATTATTTGAGTTCTAATAAACCTGATTTGATTATCGGAACAATTGTTTTTGCATTGGTAATTCAAGGAGCATTTCGGATTTTGAAATTAAGTAAGTGAACTAAAAAAGCACTACTTACAACAACGTGTATAATTAATGGCTGGTTCTCGCCTACTTACGAAAATCCTCGCGGATTTTCTATTCGGTTTTTATTTGCTAAATTAGGTGCTTAAACACGCCACTAATCATACACAAAACCGTTGTAAGTAATGTAACCGAACAAACTAATGAACATTTTATTTAGAAGAATTCTATTAATTTCAATTCCTTTATTTCTAATTTCTTGCGGTTCTTCAAAATTTGCGTTGGATTATCCTGACTATGTGACCTTAGAAAAAATTGAATATAAAAGTAAAGAAATTTACTTCATACCGATGTTCCATTTCGGGGATGAAACATTTTATAAAGATGTCAGAAAAAAAATTGATTCATTGCGAAAAAATAATTTTATTTTTTATTACGAGACTGTAAAAAATCCACTCAATATTGATTCATTAGATAGCGATATTAGTAAACGAAAATTTAGAAAACTATACGGAAAATCAATTACATCAAAACGTTATGACACAGTAACTAAAAAATTAAGAGGGAAATATAAATATGTTGGAGAAGATAAAATCATAAATCAACCAAACAGAGAAAGTCTGAATATTAACGATAATGACAAAAAAGCTGACATACCAATTATTACTTTGATTTCAGAATTTGAAAAAAAATATGGTAAAATAAATTTATCAAATTGTGATTTCAGAACTGACTTAAAAAAAGTTACCTATAAGTGTAAAAAAATAAAAGAGGAATTATCTTCGGCATTTAAAAGAGATTTTATTTTAAAATTACGTAACGAGTTTGTTGCTAACAAGGTTATCTCTTCTGAGGACAATAAAATAGTTATTATCTATGGTGCATCACATTTAAATGAAATAAAAAGAATGATTGAAAGCAAAAACACTACTTACAACAAAGAACTGAGGTAAAAAACAAGTAAATTCTTCATTAATCTGAGACAATAGTATTTTAGGCCCATAGATTCGAAAAAATGATTCTTTGAGCTTTTTTTATTTGATTTATCTACGTTTTAC
>NZ_JBHULB010000060.1:0-1984 GCF_042684265.1 Croceitalea marina
CTTTAATCTATGTATTGAGCAATCTGACAGAGCGCGGCGATGATGTAGCATTTCTAAAATTATGGGAATTGAACGTAGTGAGATGTAGTGATTTTAGTCGCCGCAGGCGAATGCTACATCATCGGTTTGGCTATGCGTAGTGCGGGATTAATATGCACTTCACTTTCAGTTTACCGATATGTTAGTTAATATTCATTCACTTTCAATTTAGCACCAAAACCCGCATTACGTATAGCCGTTGTTGTGCGTTCGGCTTTTTTATTTTCTCTCATATACCACCATTCTTATGTTATTATAGTTGTCCTGTCTCGAGAGCTTAACTTCAACGTTTATGTTGTTCTGTGTTGTCCAAACAAATGACTGATTTTTCTTTTCTTCATTTACCGATTTGGGTTCGCCAAGTTCATTAGTTAGAATCAATATAAGGTCATTAAATTTTGTCAAGAAAACTTCACTTGCTGACTTTTCATTTCCAAATTCTATTCTTGAGGTCTGTGTTTTTTCCCAATTAATTGTTACGGCTCTAACCAAATCAGTTTCTTTAGTAGCGTAGTACATAATTGAGTTCGAAATAATCGAATCTTCTACAACAAGGTAAGATTTGTTAATGTCAATTTCGTAGTTATTAGGGTTCCAACTGTCTCCAATTCCAATTTTGTGATTTGGGGTAATGTCAAAGGTTTTCCATTCCTTTTCTTTCGATTCTATCTCCGTCAGGGTCAGTTTTGAAAAATCAGAAAGGATTGCTTTAAGTCTATTTTCAAAAATTTCGTTTGACTTCTCTTTTCCTATTATTCGCGGTTTTAATTCAGTTTTATTAATCAAATAAGTTACATAAATCTTGTTACCCTTAATTGTTGTAAGGCCAAACGCTTGGTCATTTTTTGTATTGAATTTGAGCAATTCATTTTTACCAGTTTTGTTTTTACTTCGATAGGAATAGTGCCAATTAAAGAATTTGACATCATCTAATATTTTTTCAAATGGTTGAATTCTATTATCCGCTATTCGTGCAAGATACGAGACTGTGTCAGTTTCATAAATGTGCAGTAGTTCGTTATTAAGAACAAAAGAACTAACAATGTTAGGATGATATGAAAAATCAAAATAGTCCACATTTTCATCCTCATGAATCACTACGTAGCCTTTTGATTGACTATACCAAGAGTAGTTCTTACCTGTCTTTTCTATGTTTTCATAAGTCACATCACTATCGCATTTTGTAAGCTCTTTTGGATTGTCAATTTTGAGAACTTGAAAAGAATTAGTCAAGTAATAGGTGTTGTCAATTTTATTAATTAGTGGTGTTGTGGATTCTAAAACATATTGACTGTCTGTTTTCTTGTCTTTAAACCACGTTTTTCCACCCCATTCGCCAAAATCTAAAGAGTAGACATAAAAGTCTGAATCTTCCCATATTAAGTCGTCCGTTTTATCAATCTTGTTCCACTTTAAGTTTGTATTATCAAGATAATAGCTTTGTTTGTCCATATACGGCTTCATAATAATGCTATCGTTTTGCACATAAAAATCCAAGTAGACTGTTTTCATTTCTTCGGGGCAGTCAATCACTTTTTCTAATTGATTGTTTGAAAAAATATAAAGCCATCTTTTTCCGTAGCCACCGTATTTCATTAATCGTTGTTCAAAAAGCACATAATATTTGTCCTTATATTCTAATGCGTGAGTCATTCTGCCATTTACACTTATTGAAATTGTGTCTTTTGTAAGAGAAAAACCACTCTCAAAATTTGTCACGCTGGAATTTTGTTGTCCACTACAAGCAAAAAGTGTCAATGATAAAATTAATATTGCGAAAATTTGGTTCATTTTTTTTTTGTCGTGAGATTGTTTTTCAGCTGTCTAGTCCTGAAATATGGCTACAGGTTAAAAATAGATTTACGCTGTTAATTTATATACCATATTAGGTGTTTTGTATTCTAAAGATAAATGTAATCTTATTTCATTGTATAGATTGATTGCA
>NZ_JBHULB010000061.1:0-2115 GCF_042684265.1 Croceitalea marina
CAACAATGGCTATAATTCATTGCGGTTGAATTCCTAATCGGAATTCAACGCTTTTTTGCTATCTTTCGGCTACGGCGGAAAGAATCCTGCGGATTTTTCCGCAACGAAATCATAGCCGAGACCGTTGTGTGCAATTAATACATCGAACATAATTTACATAAAATGAAAAAACTAACTTATTTATTTATAACCCTCTTCTTACTCATAAATGTATCTTGTCAAAAAGAAGTTGAAAGGGAAGGTTATGTTGATGTTGAAGGAGGTAAAATATGGTATAAAATCATTGGAGAAGGAAATGGGGTTCCTTTGTTAATTTTACATGGTGGGCCTGGTGCCCGAAGTTGCTCAATGATTCCTGGTTTTTCTTTGTTGGGTGATGAAAGACCCATTATTTTTTACGACCAACTGGGTTCAGGGAATTCAGAAAGACCGACCGATACAACTTTATGGAATACTGAGAGGTTCGTAGATGAAATCGATCATTTAAGAAAAAACTTAAATCTGAAGGAGCTTCATATTCTGGGTCATTCTTGCGGCAGTACATTCTTAATAGAGTACATGATTACTAAAAAGCCAGAAGGAGTAAAGTCAGTTATTTTTTCAAGTCCAATGATCAGTACCACCGATTGGATCGCTGATGCTAAATTGTTACTATCCCAAATGCCCGCCAATATTCAAGACACGATAAATAAGTTTGAAACTTTAAAGAATTATTCTGCACCTGCCTATCTAGCTGCAACTGATTCCTTTTATGCTCGACATTTAATTCGAAAAAGTTGGCCTTATAAATCTCTAGCGTGTGAGAATGTAGGTGGTTTTAATGAACAGGTTTATAACTATATGTGGGGGCCAACCGAGTTTACAGCTACAGGTACACTCATTGATTTTGATCGCACCGCAGATTTGGTGAAAATTGAAGAACCTATACTTTTTGTAACTGGTGAATACGATGAAGCAAGACCAGAAACCATGTACAAGTATCAGAAAATGTCCCAAAATGCGAGTGTTGAGATTATTGGTAATGCCGCGCATATGACCATGATTGACCAACCAGAAAAAATGGCCGAAGCGGTTCGTGATTTCTTAAGAAGTATTGATAATAATTAATAAACAGCACACAACAACGTATAAAATTAATGGCTAGTTCTCGCTTACTTACGAAAATCCTTGCGGATTTTCTATCTAGTGTTTATTTGCTAAATTAGGTGCTTAAACACGCCACTAATCTTATACAATCACGTTAGCAAACAGTTGAGAAAAGAAATCCACATATTAATTTTTAGTCTGATTACGACTTTAGCACTTGGGCAAACCGAAAAGGAATCTTTTTGGAAACCCTACATCGAATCTGACCGAATCGAAATTGGACTAAAGCATTATGACAGTCTAAATTTTGAAAAGGCTTACCGAATTTGGACTGACTACCAAGTTGTGGAATTAATTAAATTGAATGACTCAACTTATAACGGAACACTTACAAATTTTGTCACTAAAAATAAAAGGAAGAATAAAACCGAAACGATTTATCAAAGAATAAAAATCCCAAACGGAACAGTTAAAGAATTAATGACCACATTGCAAAAAGAAAACATTGAAACATTAAAAGACTGTTCTGAAATTGAAAATTATCCACAAGGATTTGATGGCAAAACTTATGTTTTTGAAATTGGAACCGAAAATGAAAAAAGAATTTACTCATATTGGGAACCTGAAAACGAAAGATATCAAAATCCAGAAATGCCCGAAATCAAAAATATTAGGAATATGCTTAATGCAATAAACGCAGAGTTTGATTTGTGGAAATATTTCAAAGATTTTAGAGATAGACTTCCAAAAGGCAGTTATTCTTATGGAATGATTAATATGATAAAAACATAAAAACCGTTTGCTAACAATGGCTATAATTCATTGTGGTTTAGTGCCACAGCAAAATAAAAGTATTAATCAACGGCTGATTTCTAAGCGGAATAATCCTGCGGATGATTCCACAACGAAATCATAGGTACTGTGTCAAAAAACAAGTTTTTTCTGTAAAATTTTAGGAAACAAGTTGAGTAATCAATTTGTTATCCCGCGCAGCAAGAGCTTTATGCTTTTGCTGCTTTTTTGTTTCAA
>NZ_JBHULB010000062.1:0-2129 GCF_042684265.1 Croceitalea marina
ACCTCAGACGGAACAACACGATGTCGGAACTGGACATATCTAGCGGGTATGGACCAATAGCGTCTAATTGCTATCGTAGCTAGCTCAAATACTTTGAGACGCTACTCGCAATACCCGCCTGGCCGTTACCTGCAATAAGAACTAAATGACAGACATTACATTTCAAATAGAGAATTATGTAAATTCACAAAACCAAAATATTTGGAATGAACTAAAAAATGAATACTCTTTTCAATTGATTTTTGACCCAACCGAATATTCTTGGAAAGGAAAAGCTGAAAATGGAACTGCTACGATTATAACACCTACGGAAGAAATAGAATTCCATTCTTTTACTCACGAACTTTTACACATCTATTTAGACTATCTTGGAATTTCAACACTTGAGGAACTAATTTATGGAATAACAGGAGAACATTCTTTTGAAGTCTTAATTGAAAATAGCTTGACCCCAATTTTGTACAACTTCTGTTCTCACAAGAAAATGTACCCTTTCTATAAAGAAATGGGATTTTCGGAATACTTGTTTGTTCAAGAAAGAATAAGCTTTGGGAACTACAACATTTTTGAAATAAAACTACTTTTTACTTTTAAAAAATGGAGAAAAAAAGCCGTTAATCAATTTATAGGACAAACTTTGTCTTTAATGAATGTGGTTGTTGAGGAAGATAAAGTAAAGTGCGAAAAATATTTAAAAAAATTACAAAAAATAAAACCAGAGTTATATAAGATAATATCAGATTTTGACAAGGAATGGACTGAATCAACAAATTTAGATTTAGTGACAATCTTTCTCAATTTTGAAAACGAATTGAACGAATGGCTAATAAAAAATAAAATTACTGCAGGTAACAACGTATAAAATTAATTGCTTGGTGCGAGCCTACTTACGAAAATCCTCGCGGATTTTCTATTCGGTTTGTATTTGCTAAATTAGGTGCTTAAACCACGCAACTAATCTTATACAACAACGTTAGCAAATATACTGGCCATATATGAAACATAAAATCAAAACTACACTTTCAAGACTATTCTCAAACAATTGGCTAATAACTCTAACAGCAACCTTAATTGGAGTATTCGTAGCCTTATATATGAATAAAATAGTTTCTTCAAAAAAGCTGGAAAATCAAAAAACAATTGCTACTAAAAATATCTTGTCAGAAATAAAACAAAACCAAGAAAGTCTAGAAAAGAATATTAAAAATCAAGAAGTACTTTTAGGAACAATTCAGTTTATAAAAACTCATATGGACTCCGAGAATCGTGTGATTTCATCTGTTGATAGCATGAACATTTTTAGAAAAAAATACCCAAAAACATTTACTGTACAAGACTCCGTAAAATTAGAAAATGGTAAATATCACTATACAGGAGAAATGGACATGAATTTTGGTGTTTCATACATCAATTTAACAAATGTAGCTTGGGAAACTCTAAAAAATAGCGGATTAAGTTCCTCGTACGATTTTAATTGCCTGATGTTTTTGGAAAAAATGAATAAAGTAACCATGGACATTTTGGTTAAGGATAAAGAATTCCTAGAACTTTTAGGTAATTATCAGGAAAACGAAAATTATTATGATAAAGTAATATTGAAGGCAAGTCAACTGATTGAATATGAAAAAGGGCTCTTGAACGGTTATAAGAGTAGTCCAGAGCAATTAAAAAAATGTACTTAAAAGCGCACGTTTTTTAGTCAATCACAATACCGAGCAAAGTTGGGCAGATGGACCTTACTCAAACGTATCTGTTGCGAATGGACTTCGAACTCAGTCTGAGTAAACTCTTAATAACAGCATGAAAAAGTACATTTGCTAACAATACCTAAACGTAATGCGGGGTTTTGGGCTAAAATTAAAGGTCTGTGTATATTTATAATGTCGCTAAATCTTATGGATTTAGCTTTGGACAAAAAAAAGAAAAAGCAAAACCAAAAGCTTTTGCTTCTTGCGTAGACGGAAACGAAAAGTTTCCTTGCCTCCGCACTACGCTTAGCCGAACCGATGATGGCCAATTCCTCCGGAACGTAAAAAACCGGGCGGTCGAGGTCGCCGCCCTACCTTTTTTTCCTATTTGCCATCATCGGCCAGGCAGTACGACTGCTATTCGTCCATAAAATTCCCTAA
>NZ_JBHULB010000063.1:0-2306 GCF_042684265.1 Croceitalea marina
TCGAACCAGTGACCCCCTGCTTGTAAGGCAGGTGCTCTCCCAACTGAGCTAATCGCCCACATTATTTTCTTACCGAAACGTAAGCATTTCCGCGGGAGGAAATGGTGGGTCGTGCAGGATTCGAACCTGCGACCAATTGATTAAAAGTCAACTGCTCTACCAACTGAGCTAACGACCCATGGTATCCCGTAGGGGAGTCGAACCCCTGTTACCGCCGTGAAAGGGCGGTGTCCTAGGCCTCTAGACGAACGGGACACTAATCGTAAGCGTTTGGGAACGCTTAATACTCTAAAACCGTATAAACCATCAATCTGTGTGAACACTCATCGCAATAATCTTTCGTATTAAGGAGGTGATCCAGCGCCAGGTTCCCCTAGCGCTACCTTGTTACGACTTCACCCCAGTCATGAACCACAAAGTGGTAAGCGTTCCCCCGAAGGTTAAACTACCTACTTCTTTTGCAGCCCACTCCCATGGTGTGACGGGCGGTGTGTACAAGGCCCGGGAACGTATTCACCGTGGCATTCTGATCCACGATTACTAGCGATTCCGACTTCATGGAGTCGAGTTGCAGACTCCAATCCGGACTACGACGCACTTTTTGGGATTCGCTCACTCTCGCAAGTTGGCCGCCCTCTGTATGCGCCATTGTAGCACGTGTGTAGCCCTACTCGTAAGGGCCATGATGACTTGACGTCGTCCCCACCTTCCTCCGGTTTATCACCGGCAGTCTCCCTGGAGTTCCCGACATGACTCGCTGGCAAACAAGGATAAGGGTTGCGCTCGTTGCGGGACTTAACCCAACATTTCACAACACGAGCTGACGACAGCCATGCAGCACCTGTCTCAGAGCTCCCGAAGGCACCAAGGCATCTCTGCCAAGTTCTCTGGATGTCAAGAGTAGGTAAGGTTCTTCGCGTTGCATCGAATTAAACCACATGCTCCACCGCTTGTGCGGGCCCCCGTCAATTCATTTGAGTTTTAATCTTGCGACCGTACTCCCCAGGCGGTCTACTTAACGCGTTAGCTCCGAAAGCCACTCCTCAAGGGAACAACCTCCAAGTAGACATCGTTTACGGCGTGGACTACCAGGGTATCTAATCCTGTTTGCTCCCCACGCTTTCGCATCTGAGTGTCAGTATCTGTCCAGGGGGCCGCCTTCGCCACCGGTATTCCTTCAGATCTCTACGCATTTCACCGCTACACCTGAAATTCTACCCCCCTCTACAGTACTCTAGCCTGCCAGTTTCAAATGCTATTCCGAGGTTGAGCCCCGGGCTTTCACATCTGACTTAACAAACCACCTGCATGCGCTTTACGCCCAGTAATTCCGATTAACGCTCGCACCCTCCGTATTACCGCGGCTGCTGGCACGGAGTTAGCCGGTGCTTCTTCTGCAGCTAACGTCAAACAATGCATCTATTAAATACATTGCCTTCCTCACTGCTGAAAGTGCTTTACAACCCGAAGGCCTTCTTCACACACGCGGCATGGCTGCATCAGGCTTGCGCCCATTGTGCAATATTCCCCACTGCTGCCTCCCGTAGGAGTCTGGGCCGTGTCTCAGTCCCAGTGTGGCTGATCATCCTCTCAGACCAGCTAGGGATCGTTGCCTTGGTGAGCCCTTACCTCACCAACTAGCTAATCCCACCTGGGCATATCCTGACGCGAGAGGCCCGAAGGTCCCCCTCTTTGAGCCGAAGCTATCATGCGGTATTAGCCATCGTTTCCAATGGTTATCCCCCACATCAGGGCAATTTCCCAGGCATTACTCACCCGTCCGCCGCTCGCCGCCCATAAACGCCCCCGAAGGTTTGTTTATGTCGCTGCCGCTCGACTTGCATGTGTTAGGCCTGCCGCCAGCGTTCAATCTGAGCCATGATCAAACTCTTCAATTTAAAGTTTTTGTGGCTCAATGAATACTGATTACATTACATAGTAATGTTGAATTGACTGTGCCAAGACCTCTAATGTTTCCAAAAGACATCTTGATTGGTCACTCAGTTCATTGAAACCTCAGTTGATTCTTTAGAATCATCTTTGATTATCATCAACGAGTGCCCACACAGATTGATAGGTTTATATTGTTAAAGAGCTTGTTTTGAAGCTTCCCTCAAAACGGACGGCTATTTTAGCGAGCTAGCATTTGGTGTCAACCACTTTATGCAAACTTTTTTGAAGTTATTTACTCTAAAAAATTTCCGTTTGCGTTAGGTCAATTTTTCTTGCGAAGCGTTTCCCTGACAGCGAGGCGCATTATAGATATCCGATTTTGATTGGCAACCCTTTTTTTAGGTTTTTTATCG
>NZ_JBHULB010000064.1:0-2464 GCF_042684265.1 Croceitalea marina
AGTTTTCCCTAATTTTAAACTGGCACTGGAGCAAAAGGTACGGCCATCGACTACACTTATAACCTATGAGGCGTAATGATGGCTCCTGGTGAGGCACGCCTCACACGCCATAAACAAAGCCCATTGTGGGCAATAAAAAGAAACAAAATAAGAATGCGAGAAATAGCAATAATTGTAATACTAACAATCGGGATTTTTAGCAATAAACTAAATGCACAAATTGTAACAGATAGACCTGACCAAACTGAAAGTTCTTCAACTGTTCCAAAAGGAAGTCTACAATTGGAAAGCGGAATATTAATTGGATATGAAGGCGAAAATCAAGAAAGCAAACGACAATTATTATTGCCAACTAATTTATTCCGATATGGGATTGCAAATTGGATGGAATTAAGGATTTTAAATCAATTCGAGTTGCTCAAATTGGGAGAAAATCGTTTTGAAGGAATTGGCGATTTAGAAATAGGAACGAAAATACAAATAATTAAAGGCGAGAATAAAAATACAGAAGTGGCATTTTTGACACACTTGATTATACCAACAGGTCAGGACGGATTGACAAGCGAAAAATTTGGAAGCTCCAATAAATTAAGCATTTCACATGGAATAAATGAAAACATCGGTTTGGGATACAATTTAGGTTACAATTATTTCGGTGATGGAAAAGGAGATTTTACCTACTCAATAGCATTGGGAATAGGAATAAATAGTAAAGTTGGAATATATGTTGAACCCTATGGTGAAATAGCGAATATGAAAGAACATTTTGCAAATTTCGATACAGGGTTTACATATTTGGCTAATAAAAATTTGCAATTTGATTTTTCGTTTGGAACAGGAATAAATTGGACGATGAATTATATGTCGATTGGATGTAGTTGGTTAATTGAAAAAAAATAAATACTGCCCACAACAATGTATCCTATGAAAAGCCATAGTCCAGTCTCCCAAAGATAATCAATATGTATTTTTTGTCTTAAACCACTTTTTTCTTTTTTACGATAACTTGCTCGGCATCCTATATGTGATCGTCTTTAAAGTCGTCACCGGCATCTGTATGATTATAAGCTATAATACGTTCAATCACTTGCTAACCGATGTGATGACCTGAATACCGGCCTCACCTACATTGTTCTGTGCTTTGAACGTTTGCCTTTAAATGAGCTTTGCTATTATTGTTTTTATTCTACCACTCCTATTTCATAGGGTGTCCTTGTTTTGATTACGGCCAATGTCCGGCTCAATAGCTTTCTGGCCACTTTTACGATTACTTTTTTAGTGTTCTTTCCTTGGTGTTTTCTATAATACCCCTGCATCACCGGATCGGTACGTATGGCCTGCCATGAGGCCTCTATAAAATAACTGCGTATCAAGCGATGGGAACGCATGGTCATACCTGTATGGCGTAAGGTGTCTCCGCTTTGGTAAATCCCCGGGGACAAACCTACATAACCTGCCAATTGCTTTATATTCTTAAAGCGCCTCAGGTCTCCCAGTTCACTTAATATGCCACTGGCCACTATGGGACCGATTCCCGGTATACTGCGCAGGAGCATATAATCTTCTTTATAATGGTCCTTGGTCCATTTGCGCAGTCGCGTGGAAACTTCCCTGAACTCTTGGTCTATAAAACGGAAACTCCGCATACGGCTCTCCAGAACCTCTTTGCCCGTTTGGTATTCAAACCCCAAATTGTTGAGCCAGGTCCTGAACGCATGGCTCCAGTGGTCGTTGTCGAACGCCTCCGGAACCTTGATGCCGTAATAGAGCAACTGCATCTTGATATAGCTCTTTATCTGGCGCATGTCCTTGACCAGGTCGTTCCTCCTGCGGAACAGGCTGCGCAATTGCTCACGCTTTGGGTCGGGTATCTCGATACCGCTTAATCTGCCGTCTTTGAGTTCCCTTGCCAATAGTTGGGCATCTATGCCATCGGTCTTGACATGGCGCTCCTTGCCACGGCGGAAAACATCGGCCGGGTTCACCACCATTGAGGCCCAACCATAGGACTCAAAACATCGGTGGGCGGAATAACCGCAACAACCCGCCTCATAGACCGTGCTGACATGATGGTCGCCATAGTACTTCTTGACATATTTGTGAAGTTCATCCGCATCGGGCGACATGGAAAACGTCCTGCCGGATGTAAGGTCCGTGGAGCAATGGACCTTCCAACTTCGTTTGTGTATATCAATCCCTATGTATAATTTAGGTACGGCAGTAATTTGAGTGTTCATATCTAAAGTTTTTAGCGAACCTTTAAGATACTCGACTTACTGCTTTTTCATAGATGCTAAGCGACAATGCTCCCTAAACGGTCGTACTACGCTTATACTTACCGTCGATGGCCATATCCCTTCGGGAACGCAAAATCACGTACATTGCACGCTTCCCTTTTGCTTATCGCCATCGATGGGCTTTGTACATTACACCCCATACCTAAGGAAGTTTTCCCTAATTTTAA
>NZ_JBHULB010000065.1:0-2507 GCF_042684265.1 Croceitalea marina
ATAATAATTAGTTATCCTTTATTTATCTAGCTAGTACGCGTTGCCAAAAAAGATTAATATAGCACCCAAAATGCTTAGTATAATTCCTGGAAGGCTAATGTTAAGAATGGTCTTAGCCTCAAAATAATTGTCTTCATTGTTTTTAAGTTGAACCTTATCCAATATAAATAGGAAGTATATCAATCCCATTGAAATCATGAATATCCCGACATATAGAATCATATACATTTTTGCAGAATGATTTTTATCATCTAGGTTGGCGATATAAAAATAATGGTGCCCAAAGGCAACACTAATATAGATGAGGAAACATAGAACCGTACTTATAATAACCCAAATTGACAATGAAGGGATGTTGATATTTGTTCTAGTTTTATCAAGACCGTTTTTTTTATCTGTATTTACCATTTACTTTTTTTAACTGTAGCTAAAAGTTTATTGTTGTTTCTCTTTATAATCGTACATATCCACCCCGTAGATTTTAGATACTTTTAGTTTCTCGTTGCAATAGTCAAGTTTCCTTTTAACCTTTCCAAGGTTAATCTTGTAGCGTTCGAGAGCAGCAAAAAAGTGAATATGGTTATCATTAAAATCATCTTCTAAATAATATAGGCTTTCTGTAAAACGATCATATGTAAACCTACTTTCATGAGTTTCCAGTGCCTCAGTGAAATGAAATGCAGCTTTCTCATAATTATATTTTGCCTTTAAATTAGGCATGGCTTGAGAACCGATCAAATTTCTCGTGGTCATATACAATTTTGAAGAGCCTTTGTAATTCATGAAAATTCCAACATCTCTCTCTTGTATGTCATAGGCCTCAAAATATTCACACCATGCGGCCCTTTTTTCATATGCGAAAGCAAACGTAGAATGGTTAGAAATATAGGTAGCTCCAAATACCTTTAAAATCCTTATAGTTTCAGTTAAACAATAAATTGTATCAGATATCAAATATCTGATAATTTCGTGGTCTTCTTCTGGTGTCATCTTTTCCCATATCGATTCAAAAGAAGCTGGAATTTCTTCGCCCCTTTTTTTCCCCATAAGCTCCCTCATTTTTCTTTCAAAAGTTCCATAATTGAATCTTATTTTAACATAAAGTGAATTTAGGCGACCGTACATGCCATTTAAGTTGGCATATTTGCTAGGGTTATAAAGTGTAAAATCCTTTTTAAGCTCATTCCAATTCTTATCAAATACACCAAACCGTAGCTTTATTAACCTATAGAGCATCAAAATCTCTTGTGCTTCGCTAATAGACGGCAAATTATTGAGGATATAATGGAAATAGTTTTCATCTATTTCCTCTCGCCTTATTTTAAAAATCTCTTTCATTCGCTCAATCTCTTGGCGGGTAGACGCGTTATAAGATCTATATATAGACGAAAGGATTTTCATTACCATGTCCGTAACATTTCTGAAGAAATCTTTTTTTGTTACAATGTTATTTGGCCTATCAAGAACCTTAGCAATTCTTAGACTGTTCATTTCAATTAGATGCATCACCTTAATATATTGAAAAGCAGCCTTACTATGATCTTGGTTTAAATAGTAAAAAAAGCTAGACATCAAATAGCAACCCAATACCCTATTCAAGTTTCCAGATTCAAATAAATTCCTTATTTCTTCGCGTTTAGTGCTAATCTCAATCTCTCCATTGAAAAGAGAAACTGTAGATTTATATAGAGACCAATCGATAATGTTGGTACTTTTATCTATCGAACACAAATAGGCATCCCCTAAATCACTTAAACCGCTACCTAACATCTTTATCTCTTCAAAACGAGGATGAGTTTTAAGGTTGTTCTTGGGCCATGCATCAATGTAATTATCGAATAGTATGTCTATTAGGTGTTTATCCTTAGCCCCTAATATTTGAAGACTTATCCTATACAGTTTCTGTGCTGAGAATTTGTTATGTATGTCTTTTCTTTCTTCTACATCACCAGTATAAAAAGGGCGGTAATTGATAAAATATAACAAGTCCCCTACTTTATTATGATACTCGGAAAGAATTAGTTTTTCAACTTTTTCATTGGTGATCTTAGTTAAAAAAGATATCTGCTGTAAGGCCACTTTTATATCCTCATCTGTAATACCACCAATTTTTTCTTTATCTAATACGTGGAGCTTTGCCATAAATGGCTGATATAAAAGACGTACCGTTTCTGCGGTAGAAGATTTATATAAAAGCTCATGATTAAATGAATAAAATGGTAGTTTCAGAATATCATTGTAGTAATTTTTATCATATTCACTTACGGTAGTTTTAGGAGAATAGTCAATTTCTTTATTTGACTTTATTTTGTGAACTAAAATATTATGATTCTCATCACTCTCTTTTACATATCCGATTTTTTCTAACTCTACCTCTAAGTGCAAAAAACGGGCATAGTATACCACCTGCGGCGGATTAAACTGAGCCACCCGCGGCGGACCAAAGTGAGCATAGTGGGGCGGATGAAAGTGAGCCACTAAAAAGATCGATTCTATTTGAGTGTTGC
>NZ_JBHULB010000066.1:0-2540 GCF_042684265.1 Croceitalea marina
TGCAAAAAACGGGCATAGTATACCACCTGCGGCGGATTAAACTGAGCCACCCGCGGCGGACCAAAGTGAGCATAGTGGGGCGGATGAAAGTGAGCCACTAAAAAGATCGATTCTATTTGAGTGTTGCGATGGTTTCTTTTGTAAAAAAGACCATGGCGAACAAACAGATAGATATGCGCAAGGCAAAAAGGATTTACAAATTGTACGGCGAGGGGGCCAGCAAGCGACGCATCAGCAAGGAACTTGGCATCTCCCGCAATACGGTGGCCAAGTACATCGAGTTCTTCAAGTGTTACAGGCTGACGCCCTACGAGGTCTCGGAGATGACCCTGGAGGAGATCCACAGGCTCTTCAAGGCGGACCAAAAGCCCAAGAGCGAACAGCTGAGGACCTTAGAGCGGTACTTCCCTTATTTTGACAAGGAACTCCGCAAAACGGGGGTCACGCGACAGTTGCTCTGGGAAGAGTATCATGCGAGGCACCCGGACGGGTTCAAGCTCTCCCAGTTCAGGTACTGGTACCGTGAATGGACAAAGGAGACATCGCCAGTGATGCACTTCACCCATAAGGCGGGCGACAAGCTCTTCATCGATTTTACGGGCAAAAAGCTCCATATAACGGACAAATATACGGGAGAGATCCAAGAGCTCGAGGTATACCTGTGCGTGTTGGGCAGCAGCCATTACACCTACGTGGAGGCCTGTCGGAGCCAGAAACTGGAGGACTTCATGCGATGTACCGAGAACGCACTGTGGTTCTATGGCGGGGTCCCCCGTGCCCTGGTGACCGACAACCTGAAGTCCGCAGTCACCAAGAGCAGCAGTTACGAGCCGAAGGTCAACGAGGCCTTTGCCGATTTTGCGGAGCACTACGATACCGCCGTGCTGCCGACAAGGGCCTACAGGCCAAGGGACAAGGCCATCGTGGAGAACGCGGTGCGCATTGTCTATACCAGGGTGTTCGCCCCTTTGCGCAACACCACCTTCCACAGTGTGGGCGAGATCAACAGGGCCATCCTGGAACTGCTAAAGACCCATAACAATATTTCCTTCAGGGGAAGGGAATACTCCAGGTGTTCCCTCTTCCGGGAAGTGGAGGTGCCGGAGCTCGGTCCCCTTCCCTTGAAACGGTATGAGATAAGATCTTATGCAAAGGGCACGGTCCACAAGAACAGCCATATCTACCTTGGCAGGGACAAGCACTACTACAGTGTTCCCTACAGGCACATCGGCAAACAGGTGAAGATCGTCTACACGGACAGCTTCGTGGAGATATACCACAGGCACGAACGTTTGGCCGTCCATGAAAGGAAGAGGCAACGCTACGGCTATACCACCGCAGCGGAACATATGCCCTCCCACCACAGGTTCGTCAGCGAATGGAGCAGTGAGAAGTTCATCTCCTGGGCCGCCCACATCGGCGAGAACTGCAAGGGGTACATCATCGGGATACTCGACAAGAAACAACATCCGGAACAATCCTATAAGTCCTGCATGGGCATACTGCACCTGGCCAAGAAGGTCGGCGACCAACGGCTGGACAATGCCTGCAGGCGGGCATCTGACTATGGGGCCTATAATTACAGTATGGTGGAGCGGATACTGAAAAAAGGGTGGGACACCCTGGAGGACGACCCGGGGGATACCTCCGAGGTCCCGGACCACGATAACATCAGGGGAGGAAACTATTATAAATGACAAACATTAAAACAGACAACATGAACACAAAGACAATGGAACAGATGAAACAGCTCAGGCTCCACGGGATGCTCAGGGCTTTTGGAACCAGCCTCTCGCCCGAGAGCATGGACTATACCAACGATGAACTGGTGGCCTATCTGGTACAGTCCGAATGGGACGATAGGCACAACCGCAAGATCGAGCGCCTGACAAAGGCCGCAAGGTTCAGGTACGGTGCCGTTATGGAGGCCATCGATTACGGCCCTGGAAGGAACATCGACAGGAACAGGATACAACGCTACGCCTCCTGTGGATTTATACGCAAGGGTGAAAATATGCTCATTACCGGGAGCACCGGGGTCGGCAAGAGCTATCTGGCCTCCGCCATCGGGCACCAGGCCTGCTCAATGGGGCACAGGACCATGTACTTCAACACGGCCAAGCTCTTTACCCTGCTCAAAACCTCAAAGGCGGACGGATCCTATCTAAAATTCATTGGAAAACTTGAAAAACAGGACCTGCTCATACTGGATGACTTTGGCCTAAAACCATTGGACAACATCAACAGGCACTCTTTGATGGAGATCATAGAGGACAGGCACGGCAAAAGGTCCACCATTATAGCCTCACAACTGCCCGTGGAGGCATGGCACGATGTCATCGGTGAAAAAACGATCGCCGACGCCATCCTTGACCGTCTGGTGCACTCGGCCCACAGGGTGGACATAAAAGGGGAATCAATGAGGAAAAAAATTAAAAATAAACGTTAACTTCAGCACCAAAATGAGTCGATCTCGTGCACTTGATTTGCACTGCTCAGTTTAATCCGCCGCAGGTGGTATACATTGACCGCCCTATCCA
>NZ_JBHULB010000067.1:0-2858 GCF_042684265.1 Croceitalea marina
ACCTACAGCTCTATCTTGATGAGTTCGTTTACAAACTTAATAGACGGTATTTCGGGGAAAGACTGTTCGAAAGAGTAGTTATTGCTAATATCACAGGGTTATGACACTTAACGGATATTCAAAAAAATAATAATTCAAATCACCGGTTATGAACAATCAACTTATTAAACTGATAAAACAATCTGGCGACATTAAGTATATATTTTGTGACTATTATGATACCGTTGTTCACAGAAAAGTACACCCTTTGCAACCTTTGAGAATTTGGGCCAAGTTTTTAATTAGGGATTTTGGGATGGATATAACCATAGATGAATTGACAAGTATAAGGAAGGCAGCATCTAAACATTTAGTAAAAATGCACCAGAGACCTTTGTCCGATATTGCCTACCCTACGGTGATTAAAGAAGTCTACCAGAGATTGAAAAATTCGGATTTGGATTCTGGTATCACTACTCTTCAACAATTCATCGAAAGGTATAAAGAGGCGGACTTTCGTTCAGAGTCGAGTGTTCAGTTTTTGAACGATAAAATGATTTCAACGCTTAAATATCTAAAAAATGAAGGATATCGAATATTTTGTGTTTCTGATTTCTACTTTGATACTCAACTAATGCAAAGACTTATAGAACATCATAAAATCAATAATTTGTTCGATGAGGTGTTTATTTCATCATCAATAGGGTATAGTAAAGAAAATAAAGGTGAAATCTATACCCATCTCTTGGAGAAAAAAGGCTTTTTGGCAAAAGAAGTTTTTATGATTGGCGATAATAAGAGAAGTGATTTTCTTAATTCAAGAAAACATGGCATAAATGCCTATCATTTAAAAGAGAGGAGAAAAAAGTGGCATCAAAAGACCTTAAGATTTGGAAGTGACAGAAAAGACTTCATTCGTCCAATAAAAAAGATAGAAAAAGAATTAAGGAGAAGTGGTCAACCTTATGCAGAGTATCTATTAATTTTTCATTTTTTTGTTGAAAGATTGTATAAGAAGGCAAAAGAGCAGCGCACCAAAAATTTATTTTTTCTTGCTAGGGAAGGTCTTTTCTTAATGAAAATGTTCGAAGCGTATCAGAATTTCATCGAGCCTGAACCTGAAAATAGAATCAATGCTCATTATCTAAAAATTTCAAGACAAGGGGCAATGCAAATTTCTTTTAAACCAATTGAAGATGAAGATTTTTATATTCTTAGAAATCGTTATGCCAATAGATTATCGTTAAATCAATTTTTAACGATGTTTTTATTCGAAGAAAATGTTAAGAAAGAAATAGCCGATAGCCTGAACGTTGATGGAGAAAAGGAATTAAAGCCATTTTTGGATTCCCAACTATTCGCGCAACTAATTAAAAATCAACAATTTTTAGATTTATATGAACGTAATAGGTTAGAACAGAAAAGTTACTTTGATTCTTATATTGATTCTTTTGGAGTAGATTTTGAAACGGAGGGAATGCATGTCGTCGATATAGGCTGGATTGGAAGTATGCAAGAATGTCTTTCAAATTATTTTAACCGAAAATATCGGGTTCAAGGTTATTATTTGGGATTAAGGGCAGCATATGATATAGATGAAATGACCAAAAGATATGGCTTGATTTTTAGCGTGTACCCATCGCAATCAACATATGATTTAATCATGTTGGCCAACAAATCCTTAATGGAACAGTTTCTGGCAGCTCCTCATGGTAGTACATTAGGATATCGACCAAAACCCGATTTTACCATAGAATACCATAAGAAAGAAGAATTAAAAGTTTTTAATGAGTACATCGGTCCACTTCAGAAAAGCATGTTCTCGCGCTATGATGATTTATTACGTGTTCTAAGACCGTTGATTTATGATGAACAATTAGTCAACAGATATCTGATTGATTTAAAAATGAGATCCGATTTATTGGCTAATAAAAAGAAAATAGTCTTTGTAGATGCTATGGACAAAAACTTTTACAATAATTTAGGTAATAACAAAGTTGGGATTACATACGGTATTGGTAATGTTAAAATGTCAAAATTGCAAATATTGAAAAAGTGCATCTTAGTACCAGAAGAAATGTTTATATATTTTGTTAAGTTAAAGCCTTTCTTATATCGAAAAAATTTATACTTTTTAAGCTTTCCTGTAAACTGGTTCAAGCCTTATTTTAAATTTCACCAAAGGTTGAAGCAAAAATTTACTCGAGTATAATTTTCTATAGTCTTCCCTAACCTAAAATAATCTCCTCACCAGATTAATTACTAGTCATAATTTGAGAATCCAAGCTATCAACTATTCTTTTTTTCGTTAAATCTGCAAATGTTTTAAATCTATAACCTATCTTTTTGAATAAATTATTTGACCAAAGAGTAGTTTTCAATTGATTCAAAAAAGTCATCAATGATTTCCTCACTACTAAAATCTCCCCAAATAATTATCTCTCTACTATTTTCAGGTCTGTTAGACCAATTTAGGTTATCTACAACTATAGGAGCAGGTATTGATTCTCTAACGCCCCATTGAGGATTCTTCAAGATTGACAAGGCAACCAAATCAAAAAGTGGTTTCCGTGGCCTGTCACCGCTTTTATTTTGAAATAGGTTAATGGAGTAATCGCCAAAATGACGAAAACTGCCTCCATGTCTACCTGTTACAGGTGACATTGCCAATGGCCCTAGACCGGGCATTTTATCATAAATCTCAGTTCTAGATACACTAACATTAGCTGATCCCCTTAAAGAAGAATTCTGTCGTACGGTAACTATTTCTAAGGGAATGCCACTTTCTATGACATAGTTGACCGATGATACGTCATTTTCCAGATTGTATTCACCCCTGTCAGGATAGTTTGAACCGAGCCATATTACCTTAGTTCTAT
>NZ_JBHULB010000068.1:0-2954 GCF_042684265.1 Croceitalea marina
AACACTCAAATAGAATCGATCTTTTTAGTGGCTCACTTTCATCCGCCCCACTATGCTCACTTTGGTCCGCCGCGGGTGGCTCAGTTTAATCCGCCGCAGGTGGTATACTATGCCCGTTTTTTGCAGTAGATATAAGATTGATATTTGCAACCGCCTTAAAAACACTCTCTACCGCAATTATTCTTACCCATAATCATCCCAGTGGAGTGGTTATACCAAGTGAAGCTGACAAGCAATTGACTCGGAAAATTGTAAAAGCAGGTAAATTTCTCGATATTTTGGTTCTCGATCATATCATAGTGACCCCACACCAATCCTATTTTAGTTTTTCGGATGAAAGATTAATTCTTAACGATTAATTCCTTACTTTAATTCGTAGTAATATTGAAGAATTTATCTATGACTAGCAATGTTCTAAATCTGACCTCTCAAACCGTAAACCTTATAAAAGGATCTAGAGATTTGACATCTGATGAGGTTCCACTAAAAATGCTTAATGCAATGTTTCAAATTTCGGATATAGACCATTTAGTAGATTTTACCGAGATGGATGCTGTTGAATATTTTCTTATAATCTACTCTCATTCTCTTGGAAATGACGGTATAATGGATTTAACAATTGGTGCTGAAAAGTTAAATACTTTGATTAGATGTTGGAATTACATGTTGGGTATAGAACTTTTGAGGAGAGAAAACATCGTTAAGGTACAGCCATGTAAAATCTTTGACTTTCATGGTATGCTTGAAAATCAAGTTACGCTTGAAGTTCCAAAAACTATTATACAGTCATTTTTAAACTAGGCAAACGGAAAATCGCCAATGAGAATGGTTTGCTGCACTGCTGCACATCACAAATGAAAAGCTTAGCTTATTCATCTGCGGAAAATTTTCAGTAAGTCCAAGTTTTCCTTACCTCAAATCTTTCCTTGTTTCATTGCGCTAACTTTCCGTACTTTACTCTAATCCCGTATTTAACCTAGAAAATGAAACTTATGGATTTAGAAAAAATTCTCAAACTTAGCACCGAAGAACGCTTGGATTTGATTGAAAAAATATGGGATTCTATAGAAACAGATTCAATTCAATTAAGCCAAGCCCAAAAGGAAGAACTGGATAATAGGCTCGAACGACATAAATCAGGTAAAGCCAAGTACTATACTTGGGAAGAAGTGAAGATTAAATTAGACCAAAAACGAAAAAAGTGAGAAAAACTCTAAAGTATCTAGTGGTGTATGAGAAATCAGCTGATGGTTTTGGTGCTTATGTTCCAGATTTGCCAGGTTGTACCTCGGCTGGCAAAAGTCGAGATGAAATTGAATCCAATATCATAGAAGCGATAACTTTGCATCTTGAAATCATGCAAGATGAAGGGCTGCCTATACCGCAGCCTAATTCGGATTCACAAATGGTCGTAATTACGTAGCTAGTACTTATATCCAAGCAATAAACAATTTGTTAAAGATGACGTTCTGCGATGGACATTGAACAATTTCATATTATAAATTAAGTCCAACTAAATTAATAATGCCATGGGTGAGCAAGGAAAAATTATAGATAGGGTTAGCAACACAAATTGGTATTGAAACATTGCTTACTATTAGGAAAGTTATTAGTTGAATCCGATTTGGAGAAATAGTTAGATTGTTTCCGTTGCGCTCAAAACGTAATACTAAATCCGGATACAATGAATTTGTAAATTTTTATTATTTTTATATAGGAATAGCCCGCCATTAGAAAGAATCGTATTTATACGCAAATGGGAATTTTTTAGCATCATTTAGTAATAGTTTTTAGGATTTGAGATTTATTTCTTTCTATCTCATGGATAAATCCACTCATCTTAAAATCTATTAATTATGACTGAATTAGATTACCTAACCAAAGATGCTTTTCTTGAATTCAAAAAGCTTTATCCTCAAATCCCCAAGACTGAAATGTTAAAAGTCATGTCCAAAGCACTTGGTTACAAAAGCTTTGGGCATTTGAAACGAGAATTTAATATTGATTCGAACGGTAATTTTCTTAATAAAAAAAATGAAGATTATACAGATTGGCCCTTAGATGTTTCTCACTATGGTTTTTTATTCAATGAATTTATGCTCATGAAGCATTTAAAAATCGATTACAAAGATGCTCTTGAACTTAAAATATCCCTAGATAATCACCATATTTTTCATAACAGTAATGATGGCAATATTAATTATTGCGATTTAAATATAATTGAAGAAGGGTTAGAAAAATTGATGAATGAAGAATACTTTCGTCTTATGGCAGATTGGCCTATTAGGTTTTATTGTAGAAGGGAAAAGAATTGTGCCATAAGTTATAGGACAGACACTAAGACTGGAAGTTTTATTTGGTTTGATAGTTTTAGTCTTGTATATCATAAGATTTTTGGAGACAAGCTATTTTTATTTGTAGAATCTCTTTTCAGACTTTTTCTATCATTTGATAATGTGGTTTTTCTTGAAAATTTACATACTTCAATGATGAAATATAATAAACCTCTCTATAAGTTCTTTATAAAAAACTTTAGTTATCTGGAGGTTGAAACGAGTACCAACAGATTTCATGGAAAAGCTTTGTTTTTCAATAGTTCAAGAAATGACTTTGTGCCTGAGGCACCAATTCCTATAAATAGGTTTGAGTAATCATTGAACAATATCAGAGTTAAGATTTATTGAACTTAAAATGGATTATAACTTACAATAGGCAATTGTAGGTTCATGTTGTGAACACTCTTTTGGTATATTTCTTTGATAAAGACTGTACAATTAATTTGTCTAAAAAATAATCCAACCTAAGAATTTAAAAAATGGAAATAAAGATTTGAATATCCGTTAAGTGTCATAACCCTGTGATATTAGCAATAACTACTCTTTCGAACAGTCTTTCCCCGAAATACCGTCTATTAAGTTTGTAAACGAACTCATCAAGATAGAGCTGTAGGTACT
>NZ_JBHULB010000069.1:0-4492 GCF_042684265.1 Croceitalea marina
ACAACAATGGCTATAATTCATTGCGGTTGAATTCCTAATCGGAATTCAACGCTTTTTTGCTATCTTTCGGCTACGGCGGAAAGAATCCTGCGGATTTTTCCGCAACGAAATCATAGCCGAGACCGTTGGCAAACATTTAAAACGAACCGAAAATGGGATTAGATTCAGTAGAATTATTGATGTCAATTGAGGACAAATTTGGAATACGAATTGAGGATTCCGAAGCGGAACAAATATATACTGTCCAAAATTTTGTGGATTCTGTTTACAGCAAAATTATTACCAATCCGAATGAAAAATGCTTGACTCAAATCGTGTTTTACAGAATCAGAAAAGCATTTCGGAATCTAAAATTGACCGATAAAGAAATTAAACCTGAAACAAAAATAACGGAATTGCTCTCTCAATCGGAATTGAAAGAAAAATGGCATTTATTGAAAACAGAAATAGGACTTGAATTGCCTGAATTAGTAGCACTTGATTTTAATCCAGAATTAGGCTCTCACGTCAAAATTTTTGGAATTAAAACCATAAAACGAACAACGCCTGTTTCAAGCGGAACAATACGTGAATTAATTGATTGGACAATCGCATTGAATGAAGAAAAACTCATTGATATTGAAAAAATCACTAACAAATACGAAGTTGAGCGAATTATAATTGGAATAATAAATAGAAATATTGGAATTCCAATTAGCGAAATAAAATTAGAACACTCAATAACGAACGATTTAGGAATTGATTAAAAATATGTCCATTTAATATGTTAAAAAGTATTTCAAATATTTCTTCGCCATTAGGTAATTCGATACTATTTGTGATTAGTATGGTTTTGGCTTTTTATGTTTTGGATATAGATACAATGATTATATTCTTATTTGGCACAATATTATTATCTCTATTTCTAACCATTTTCGGATTTTCAAAGAGACTTGGTTTTAAATACTTTATAACTGCTTTTTTTCCCATACTCTGTCTTTTGATTCTTGCTTTTTTATTTTTCACTTTGCCAGGTTGGGTAATATTGGGAGAACTTGGTTTTGGAATTCCAGCACCATTACCGAATTAATAAAAAACGTTTGCCAACACCGTATAAAATTAATTGCTAGTTTCTAGCTTGTTTACGAAAGTCCTCGCGGACTTTCTATCTGTGATTTATTTGCTAACTTTAGTGCTTAAAACACGCAACTAATCTTATACAAAACCGTTGGCATTCATTGAGCAGAACCGTTAAAAATGAAACTTATGAGTAATTTAAAAGACATTAAATCGGAAATTGAAAAATATGCGAATGACTCAAAACTGACTGAATTACAAATTGTTGCAAAACTCGAAAAACACTACTTTGACAAAAAAGTAAACGAGAATTTAAAGTTGTATAAAAAAGGAAAGAAAAAAGTGAGCGAAATAACCAAAGACCTGAAAATATCGCCACGAAAATTTTACGGAATTTTAGAAAAGAAAAATATTGAACATAAGAAATATAAAAAAGAGTGATTTAAAACAGAACGTTTGACTTTTAGTTCGTTTGTGGAATCAGAAACTGAACTGAAAAAGCAAAACCCGAATTAATAGCGGAATTTAGCCAAGTGAGGAATTGCTCACTCAATCGGAACTGAAAAAGTTTGCGGAATAAACCGTGGGCGAACTCATTCAAAAACAAAAACTGAATTAATGAAAAAAAACATACCATTAATATTAATTATTGTAAGTGCAATTTTAATAATAGCGAATTTTATATTTTCTGAAGAATCTGACCGTGGATTTTGGTTGACAACTTTATCTAGTGTATTAATTATAATATCAATGGTCTTGACAATTAGAGAAAACAGAAAAAAAGACAAGAATTAATAATTTGAAAAAAAACAACGAAATGCCAACAACGTATATAATTTATTGCTAGTTCTAGCCTACTTACGAAAATCCTCGTGGATTTTCTATTCGGTTTTTATTTGCTAAATTAGATGCTTAAACCACGCAACGAAATCATATACAAACACGTTCTCTGCAAGTTGAAAAACGAATCGATGAAAAAAACACTAATAGTATTACTGACAATTGTTTCAATCAGTTGTCAAGCCCAAGAACCTGAAAAACATAATCTCGGTTTTGAAAAACAGAGTGAGAGTGCATCACTTTCTGATGGATGGTTTAAATGGGGTAATTATGAATTAACAACAGATTCCGTTGCTCATTCAGGAACAAAATCAGGAAAAATCACATCTGACCAAACAGGAAGTTCTTTTGGAAGTATTGCATACAAAATCCCTGCAAACTATGAAGGAAAAGAAATAAGACTTGAGGGTTTTATGAAAATCAAAGATGTTGAAAACGGATTTGCAGGTTTGTTGTTAAGAGTTGACTGGAATGGTACTTCTTTGGCATTTGACAATATGCAAAATCAAAATATAACGGGAACTAAAGATTGGCAGAAGTACACTATAACACTTGATTATCCAGAAGAAGCAGAAAATATTTTCATTGCAGGAATACTTTCGGGAAAAGGAGAAGCTTGGTTTGACGATTTTGTTTTATCAATTGACGGTAAAAATGTTCAAACACTGAAAGAAGTCGAAAAAAAATTGTCAAAAGCACAGCTTGATAAGGAATTTGATAATGGGTCTTTAATTGAGTTTTCAAATTTAACCACCGATAATATAGAAAACCTCGAATTATTAGGTAGAGTTTGGGGATTTCTCAAATATCATCATTCCGAAATTGCAAATGGAAACTACAATTGGGACTATGAACTTTTTAGGTTCTTACCACAATACGTTAAGGCAGAAAACACTATCAAAAGAGATAAACTTCTTCTTGATTGGATTGACTCATTTGGTCAAGTAAAAGAATGTACAAAATGTCAGCCGACAGATGAAGATGCTTTTCTAAAACCCGATATGGAATGGATTAACAATCAAAGTGCAGATTTGAAAAACAAATTGCTTTACGTTTACAACAACCGTTCCCAAGGTAAACACTATTATATCGGGATGACTACAAATGTTGGCAACCCCGAATTTAAGAATGAAAATCCATATTCAAATATGCCTTACCCAGATGATGGCTTTAGACTACTATCACTTTATCGGTATTGGAATATGATAAACTACTTTTTTCCGTACAAACACTTAATGGATGAAGATTGGAACAAAAAATTAAAAAATTATATTCCGCTATTCATAAATGCAAAAAATGAGTTGGAATATGAATTGGCAACAGTTCAGATAATTGGAGATATACAAGATACTCACGCAAATCTTTGGGGTGGAGCGGACAAAATTGATGAATGGAAAGGCTCAAACTATCCACCAATACACGTTCGTTTTATCGAAAATCATTTGGTTGTCACAGATTATTATAATCAAGAATTAAAAAACGAAGTTGGATTAAAAATTGGTGATGTAATTACCAAAATAAATGGTAACCCCATCGACAAAATCGTAAATGAAAAATCTAAATATTATCCAGCTTCTAATGAGCCAACAAGACTACGAGATATTTCGGCAGACCTTTTACGCTCAAACTCGAATAATATTGAAATTGAGATTGTTTCGGGTAATTCCAAACCTCAAACAAAGAATCTTAAGCTATACCCAAAAGATAGCCTTGACATTTATCGTTGGTACAAAAAAAGTGATGGTAAATCCTTTAAAATGTTGGATAACAACATAGGCTATGTTACACTTCAGACAATCAAAGAAGATGATATTGCACAAATCAAAGATGAATTTAAAAACACTAAAGGAATCATCATTGACATCCGTAATTATCCGTCAACTTTTGTTCCTTTTAGTTTAGGTTCTTATTTCGTTTCTTCTTTCACACCTTTTGTGAAATTTACGAACGGAAATGTTGATAACCCAGGCGAATTTACATTTACAAGTAATTTAGAAATTCCGAGTCAAGGCAAAACTTACAAGGGGAAATTAGTTGTATTAGTCAATGAATTATCTCAAAGTCAAGCAGAATATACGTCAATGGCTTTTAGAGCAGGAGATAATACAACAATTATTGGAAGTACAACAGCAGGAGCAGACGGAAACGTATCAGCAATAATGCTTCCCGGAGGATTAAGAACAATGATTTCAGGAATTGGGGTAAATTATCCAAACGGAGATGAAACTCAAAGAATAGGAATAGTACCCGACATTGAGGTTGAGCCAACCATTGAAGGAATAAGACAAAAAAAAGACGAATTGCTTGAAAAAGCGATTGAAATCATCGTGAAGGAATAAAACCTGCAGAGAACAATGTATATAAAAAATAGGCGAAATAGTAGTAAAATTAAAGGTTTTGGATCGTATCAAACGTTGTGCGTAACCGAAAGTTTCGTGCTTCGAAATCGCCTACTTTTCATATACTAAACGTTGTAAAACATTTGCGAAATGAAAATTCAATATAAAAAACGACAACTGAATTTTAATCTGATTTTCGGAATAATTTGGTTTGTTTATTTTTTTGTTCAATTATACTTTGACGACAAACTTCATTG
>NZ_JBHULB010000070.1:0-5028 GCF_042684265.1 Croceitalea marina
ATAGAACTAAGGTAATATGGCTCGGTTCAAACTATCCTGACAGGGGTGAATACAATCTGGAAAATGACGTATCATCGGTCAACTATGTCATAGAAAGTGGCATTCCCTTAGAAATAGTTACCGTACGGCAGAATTCTTCTTTAAGGGGATCAGCTAATGTTAGTGTATCTAGAACTGAGATTTATGATAAAATGCCTGGTCTAGGGCCATTGGCAATGTCACCCGTAACAGGTAGACACGGAGGTAGTTTTCGTCATTTTGGCGATTACTCCATTAACCTATTTCAAAATAAAAGCGGTGACAGGCCACGGAAACCACTTTTTGATTTGGTCGCGTTATCAATCTTGAAGAATCCTCAATGGGGCGTTAGAGAATCAATACCTGCTCCCATAGTTGTAGATAACCTAAATTGGTCTAACAGACCCGGAAATAGCAGAGAGATTACAATTTGGGAGGATTTCAATAGCGAAGCAATCATTGAAGACTTTTTTGAATCAATTGAAAACGACTATTTGGTGGAATGATTAGAATTAAGTTTAAGAATTATAGTGTGATTTGAAATAATTTTTGATAAATATTCCATGATTTACCAAGCTGAATTTGGTGTGTAGCCTTCCCCAAAAATAGGGCAGTATAAAATTCAGAAATTTTAAATTTTAACTGTCAGATGCAGAAAAGCAAGTTTACCGAGAGCCAAATAATCAAGGCTTTAAAAGAGAACGAACAAGGGAGGAAAGTTAGAGAGATATCCAGAGAATTGGGTATCGATACCAGTACGTTTTATTATTGGCGCAAGAAATATGGTGGTATGGAGATTACCCATATAAAGTGTTTAAAGGAACTGGAGGAAGAAAACCGCAAGCTCAAGCAGACGTACGCCGATGCCAGTCTGTATATTAGAATGCTCAAGGATGTACTATCAAAAAAGTTCTAAGGCCTTCCGACAAGAAGCATCGTGCTAAATACCTTCAAGAGTTCTATTCGATAAGTGTGTCACGTTCCTGTCAGGTTCTTGAACTTCCTCGTTCGATGTGGTACAACCATAACAAGAAAGACGATACCAAGGTTATAATTGCTCTTTCACGCTTGGCAAAAGAACTACCTACTAGAGGTTTTGAAGTGTATTACAAACGATTGCGTCATGAAGATCATAAATGGAACAGGAAAGGGGTGCTTCGTGTTTACAGGGCTATGAACCTTAAACTGAGAAGGAAACACAAAAAAAGGCTTCCAGAAAGAGTAAAGAACCCTTTGGAAGTTCAAAATCAGTTCAATGAGGTATAGAGCATGGATTTTATGGCCAATGTATCATCCGATGGAAGAAAGATTAGAGTATTCAATGTAATGGATGATTGTAACCGTGAAGCTTTAGTTATGGATATTGAACTCTACTATCCTGCCAAAATGGTTGTAGAGACCTTAGGTCATTTAGTAGAAGAAATAGGGTTGCCTAAAACCATACGTTGTGATAATGGTCCTGAATTAATATCTAAAGCCCTAACAAAATGGTATAAAAAGAAGCGGATTGAGCTTAGATTTACACAGCCAGGAAAACCTGTGCAGAATGCATTTATGGAACGCCTTAACAGGCATTATCGGGAAGATGTTCTTGATGATTATTGGTTTAATGACCTGTAAGATAAGAACACTAACTAACAAATGGAAGGAAGATTACAATACAAAGCACCTACATTTGGCATTAGATGATATGCCACCAAGGGAATATAAAAACCGTTTCGGGGGAAGAATTCTTCCCCGAAACGAACATTATTAATCAAAAATTGTTGAATTTAGAGTTGTCCTTAAAAGGATAAGGCTACATTAATAATTAAACATTAAGAAATGCTGGGATTCATTGTACCTATAAAAAGTAAAACTATTTCGAAGGAATGGGACCTTTTTTCTCGTTACGTAGAACGCACCATAAAGTCAATTTGTAATCAAAAAAATCTAAATTTCAAGGTTTTCGTAGTTTGTCATGAAATTCCTGAGACTTCCTTTGTAAAGGATAATAGGGTGACTTTTTTGCAAGTTGATTTTCCTCCACCTGTTCTAGGTGAATCTCCCAAAGAAAATAGTGTAAAAAAAGAAGTTGACAAGGCCAATAAAATCAAATTTGGAGCTAGGGAGGCACAAAAAGAAGGAATTTCTTATATAATGACAGTTGATGGAGATGATTGTATCAGTAATAAAATTAGTGGCTATGTTAACGACAATGGTTCCGATTCAATTACTGGATGGTATGTCCAAAAAGGCTATTTGTACAACGAAGGTAGGAATTACGCCTATCTGAATTTAAAAAATTTCAACCGAGTTTGTGGATCTTGTATAATCATAAAACCAGAATTTTTCCACCTTATGATTAATAAAAATGGTGTGTTCCGTCATGGCTGGACTGATTTAAAGGGACATACTTTACAGCCATTCCCCTTTCCTGCGGTAATTTATAGCATGGTCAACGGAACCAATATGTTAATGAATAAAGAAGGAAAGCAACAGCGAAAGACTAAGCTAAACTTTTTCAGAAAAAAAAATTTAACTACGCTAATAAGAAGAATAAAAAAATATCGCTTGGTTTCAATCAAATCCTTAAAAAGTGAATATATGATTTAATACAAGTTCACTATATCCGGCCTCCACCAAGAATTGTTCTATAACAATATATAGTGAAGATTCTTAACGTACAGCTATAGATCTCCATTTACATCTTAGTTAATCCGTCCCCTTGGTTTTTGGTTCCCTATAATAACTTATAAAACTGATTCTAACCCCCTGCTTTTAACTATTTCGTTTTTAAAGGTAAGTCACAATGATATTATTAACCCATTTTGGAGGCAACGTTTGATGTTTTTAATTTAAGACAATAATTCCCTTTCCTTAATCAATTTTGCCGTCAATAACTCGTACTCCAAATCAATTGATTGATTATTATAGATGAAAGGTTTATGTTTTCCTTTTCTCATGAAGCGTTTTTGAGTAGAAGGAGTTTGTGGTTCATTCAGTAAGGTCTCAATATATGGTAATTTCTTATCTATTTCCTCTAGCTTAACATAAGTGAGATTTTTAAGAAGACGGGTTTTTTTAGTGAAATTCATGTAAAATTGAATGAGCTTATCTATTATTTCTTGATTCTTGTTGGTATTATTGCCAATTTCAAATTCATAAAGATTTACACCAACCTTCATTTTCCAAAAAAAATCATTGCCGATCGGGTATTTATATTCTTCCATCTTAATTCTGACGTTCCAGTAATTTATTACAGAAGATACCCATGAGGATGGATTTCTTAGAATACATATATATTCCAAATCCCTTGCGTCTTCATTTTCAATCAATTCATTTATGTAAGCACTCCAAAATCCCGAACATTCCAATTTGAGATTTAGATATTGCATCCTTCTCTTGAAAAAACTATCAAAATTATTGGAAAGACATTTTAACGATGCAAGGTGCAGAGGTTCATGTTTGGATATTTTTGGACTAAAAGATTTTGCCAAATAGGTAGTACCAGTTTTATATGGTGATATGCAATATACTGTCTTTCGATTAATATCTGATTTGAAAGAAATTATTCTGATGTATTGTATTCTCGCTTGAATGTTTTTTAAAGGTATGGCTAAAGAAGTTTTAAGTAAATTATATTTAATTCTATTGATTATAGTCATTAAGTTTTTTTATAAATTTTGGAACTGTTCGGAATATACGATAAAACTCCTTAACACTTTGTAAGACATACTTAATCGTTTCAAAGTCATTATTTCTTGTACAAGGAAGCAACCAAATTGATTGAAAGGCTTTTCATACCTGATCGAAACTCTTGGTGCGAATATTTATTTAACCTTATAGTGCCTTTACCAATCTAATATTCTATCTATTTTTAGTCAATATCCTAATCTGGTACTGAAAATTGAATAAGTATGCAGTAGTACCTCTTGGTGACAACAATGACTAAGTCTTTTGATGTGAATTTTCTGAAAGAACTTTTCTGAATTGATATATTTGAGTTATATTACTAAGTCTTTGAACCTCATATGGAGCCTCGTTTGCTGCTAGACTCGATATCGTGTTTTGGCTTGGAGATATTCTTTGTGACTGATTACCAAAAACACCCAAACGTGCTTTAGTATCGAAAAGACTTAAGAATTATATTTAGCCTTAGTGGTAAGAATTAACAATTACTTGGAGTATCAACTTAATACTATAAGACCTTGAGCCAATATCATCTTGTTTTACTGTGGGGCACTCGATATATATTTCACCTCCACAAGGATTCTTATATGTTAGTTATTTCATATTAGATTCTCTATGAGAATTTAAAACTTCATTGGCTATCATTATTCAAGACTGATATTTTCATAGACTAATGCAATTGGTTGATTTTTCCTGGAAATCTAAAATATTTATTAAAAAATAGTGTAGTTCATCGAATAATAAAAACGGTGAGATCGAAAATTATAGTTCGTTGCGTTTAAGTATTGATGTCAAATTAGGTATTTCATCGAAAAAATGAATCAATTTACCGACCAATTACTAAAATCTAAATATTTTTACAAAACCCAAATTTGAATACCGTAGAATTTACTCCACTGAGACTTATGAAACACTTTTTGAATAGTCCCCAATCATTTTTACTCCTTATTTGTAGTATTCTATTCTTTACCTCATGCAGTAAAGATTCAGATTTATTTGAAATTATTTCTGAAGAACAAATTGATGAATCTGCAGAAGTTCTGGACACACAAAATGAGGAAGCCGATGATGATGAAAATTCAGATTCACAAAATGAGGAAGAAGGTGATTCTAATGAGGATAACGATTCCGGAACAGGAAGCGATACTCAAAAACTTAATATCATTTTTGATACGGATGCAAATAATGAACTCGATGATCAACATGCTCTTGCATATCTTTTGTCAAATGGAGATTTGTTCAACTTAGAAGTGATAACGGTTAACGCAACTGGCTTTGGTGGTGGTATTCAAAATGATTTTGATGAAGCTACTAGAATTTTACAGTTTTATAATTTAC
>NZ_JBHULB010000071.1:2500-5563 GCF_042684265.1 Croceitalea marina
TGCAAAAGGCACGCCGTCACCCATATGGGCTCCGACCGCTTGTAAGCGTATGGTTTCAGGATCTTTTTCACTCCGTTATTCACGGTTCTTTTCACCTTTCCCTCACGGTACTGGTTCACTATCGGTCTCTCAGGAGTATTTAGCCTTATCGGATGGTCCCGACTGATTCACACAGGGTTTCACGTGCCCCGCGCTACTCAGGATACCACTATCTCGCTACGCTTTACCTATACCGGGCTATCACCGTCTATGGCCACTCTTTCCAAAGTGTTCTAGTTCATTATAGTTCGAATATCGTGGTCCTACAACCCCAATTATGCCGAAACATAATTGGTTTGGGCTAATCCGCGTTCGCTCGCCACTACTAACGGAATCACTTTTGTTTTCTCTTCCTCCGCCTACTTAGATGTTTCAGTTCAGCGGGTTCGCTTCCTTTCGGATGACATGCCTTCAACATGCCGGGTTGCCCCATTCGGATATCCACGGATCAACACTCGTGTGCAGTTCCCCGTGGCTTTTCGCAGCTTATCACGTCCTTCATCGCCTCTGAGAGCCTAGGCATTCCCCATACGCCCTTAATTTGCTTGTCGCATTAAGTATCTCTTGATACTAATGCCCTCTCGTAATCCTTAATTACTATTAACTTATTGTATTCTATTCTACTACTTAAGTTTCTTCTTTTGACTTATTATAAATGACTCGTGCCTTTATAATATGTCCCAATATGTCAATGAACGTTGTGCAAGATTTTCAGTATCGGAGTAACTTACGTTGCTCCTCAAACTTCAATCTTGAGAATGCATTAAAAGAATCTTATTTCAGAAACAACAAAAAGCAAGCTCTTTTTGTTTCTTTAAATTTCGATTCTACTTTTTAAAGCATTCATCGTGGAGAATATCGGAGTCGAACCGATGACCTCCTGCGTGCAAGGCAGGCGCTCTAGCCAGCTGAGCTAATCCCCCATATACTAGTAGTTAGTACATAGTAGTCAGTAGTCAGTACTTCCAACTACTACTCAACTTCTAGAATTTCCTATTCAATATTTCAATCAATGAACTTCGTAGTCTCAGGCAGACTCCCCTCGACTTCGCTCGGGATAAACTTCTCGCCTGTCTTTCGACTTGTAGTCTCAGGCAGACTCGAACTGCCGACCTCTACATTATCAGTGTAGCGCTCTAACCAGCTGAGCTATGAGACTGTTGGGCCTTATGACCATTATTTTAAAACATATAGATAGACAACATAAAAGAGTACGAACCACCCTGATGCAGAAGAACAAGGGCAATTGAACAAATCTTCTCTAGAAAGGAGGTGTTCCAGCCGCACCTTCCGGTACGGCTACCTTGTTACGACTTAGCCCTAGTTACCGATTTTGCCCTAGGCCGCTCCTTACGGTGACGGACTTCAGGCACTCCCAGCTTCCATGGCTTGACGGGCGGTGTGTACAAGGCCCGGGAACGTATTCACCGGATCATGGCTGATATCCGATTACTAGCGATTCCAGCTTCACGGGGTCGAGTTGCAGACCCCGATCCGAACTGTGACCGGTTTTATAGATCCGCGCCCACTTGCGTGGTGGCTTCCCTCTGTACCGGCCATTGTAGCACGTGTGTGGCCCAGGACGTAAGGGCCGTGATGATTTGACGTCGTCCCCACCTTCCTCACGGTTTGCACCGGCAGTCCCGTTAGAGTCCTCAGCATGACCTGCTAGCAACTAACGGTAGGGGTTGCGCTCGTTATAGGACTTAACCTGACACCTCACGGCACGAGCTGACGACAACCATGCAGCACCTTGTAGATAGTCCGAAGAAATAAGCATCTCTGCCTAATGCAATCTACATTTAAGCCCTGGTAAGGTTCCTCGCGTATCATCGAATTAAACCACATGCTCCACCGCTTGTGCGGGCCCCCGTCAATTCCTTTGAGTTTCATTCTTGCGAACGTACTCCCCAGGTGGGATACTTATCACTTTCGCTTGGCCACGGAGTCCGAAAACCCCACAGCTAGTATCCATCGTTTACGGCGTGGACTACCGGGGTATCTAATCCCGTTCGCTCCCCACGCTTTCGTCCATCAGCGTCAGTATATAGTTAGTCACCTGCCTTCGCAATCGGTGTTCTATGTGATATCTATGCATTTCACCGCTACACCACATGTTCCGGCAACTTCACTATAACTCAAGACATACAGTATCAAAGGCAATTTTACAGTTGAGCTGCAAACTTTCACCCCTGACTTATACGCCCGCCTACGGACCCTTTAAACCCAATGATTCCGGATAACGCTCGGACCCTCCGTATTACCGCGGCTGCTGGCACGGAGTTAGCCGGTCCTTATTCTTACGGTACCGTCAGCTATCTACACGTAGATAGGTTTCTTCCCGTATAAAAGCAGTTTACAACCCATAGGGCCGTCATCCTGCACGCGGCATGGCTGGATCAGGCTCCCGCCCATTGTCCAATATTCCTCACTGCTGCCTCCCGTAGGAGTCTGGTCCGTGTCTCAGTACCAGTGTGGGGGATCCCCCTCTCAGGGCCCCTAACCATCGCGGTCTTGGTGAGCCGTTACCTCACCAACTAACTAATGGTACGCATGGCCATCCCTGTCCGATAAATCTTTAATCACAATAACATGTGTCAAAATGATACTATGGGGCATTAATCCAAATTTCTCTGGGCTATTCCCCTGACAGGGGCAGGTTCCATACGCGTTCCGCACCCGTGCGCCGGTCGTCAGCAAAGTGCAAGCACTCCCTGTTACCCCTCGACTTGCATGTGTTAGGCCTGCCGCTAGCGTTCATCCTGAGCCAGGATCAAACTCTTCATTGTTGATCGTTAAATATCTCAAGATATCCAATCGACCCTCTTTAAGTCCTCTTGACGTCAAAATGGTTCTTCAATAATTCTCTTTTACGCTGTCTATTCCAATATGTATATGAACTTCTTTACTCCTTAATCTTTTCCGAAAAAAAAGAACCCATAATAGGCCCTCAACCCTCAAAAATTACCCTGCTTATCTAGCAAAGCGGGTGCAAATATAAAAACCTTTTTTTAACTCAGCAAA
>NZ_JBHULB010000072.1:0-12391 GCF_042684265.1 Croceitalea marina
AATGCAATCAATCTATACAATGAAATAAGATTACATTTATCTTTAGAATACAAAACACCTAATATGGTATATAAATTAACAGCGTAAATCTATTTTTAACCTGTAGCCATATTTCAGGACTAGACATGCGGAAAATCGAGCAAAACGTTAAAATTTGAACTATAAAAGCCCACCACACAAATAGCACATTTGGTTTTTTGCCGACACACAAGCCAACCCTAAAAAACCAAAAGAGCTATTTTTTCCCACCGCTCACAGACTGTTAATAAGTTTGAAAATAAAAATCATTGAATATCCATAAAGACTGATTACATTTGACATTAATTGTCAAGTGTAATTAATCAATTGATATTTCACAAATGAAAACTAACAAATCAACAGGCGAAATTCTTAGAGAAAAAAGGGAAGAAAAAGGGTTGCTCCTGCGACACGTTTCTGCTGAACTCGATATTGATACAGCTATACTCAGTAAAATAGAAAGAAACGAACGAAAAGCAACAAAAGAACAAATCCTAAAACTTGCCGAAATATTGGATTTAGACAAAGACAATCTAATTATTCAATATCTGAGCGAAAAAATACTGTACGAAATAAAAAATGAAAAACTTGGGAGCAAAGCACTAAAAGTAGCTGAGCAAAAAATGAAATACATAAGCAAAAATAAAAGCGGAAATTAATGGAATTAAAATTAGAACTATTAGAATACCAAGAAACCGCAATTAAATCAGTTGTGAATGTATTTGACGGAAACGACAAAAACACGTTCGACAATGCGTGTACAGATGGTATTCGTGCAAATATTTGCACGCTCTCAAACGAACAGCTAAAAGAAAATATCAAATCCATTCTTCTTGAAAACGGAATTGATGAAGCTACTGCTAAACTTGAAGAAATACGTGAATTGACTATTGAAATGGAAACAGGAACAGGAAAAACCCTTGTTTACATTAAGTCTATTTACGAAATGTTCAAGCATTACGGATTTACAAAATTCATCATTCTTGTGCCTTCAGTTGCTATTAGACAAGGAGTTTTAAATACACTTTCAATATTTGGAGAACAACTGGAAGAAATTTATGGCTTTACTCCTAAAGCATTCGAATACAGCAGTAAACGATTAAATAAAGTAACCAATTTTGTAGAGGAACAACACCCGCAAATAATGGTTATGACTTTGGCTTCTTTTAATTCGGAAGACAAAATTTTAAATCAAGCTAAAAGAGAAGATTTATTTGCAAACATTCCATTTATTGAAGCAATTGGACGAACAAATCCAATTATCATAATGGACGAACCACAAGAGGGAATGGACACAACAAACTCCATCAAACAAATCGCAAAACTAAATCCTCTTTTCAAAATCAGATATTCAGCAACTCACAAAGTTGCAAAAAACAAAACATATCGTTTAACGCCTTACGACAGTTACAAACAAGGTTTAGTAAAAAAGATAGAAGTTTTAACGGTTACAGAAAAAAATGATGAAGCCACTTTAAAACTGGAACTTTCGGAAACCAAAAACGGAAAAAATCCAATACAAGCAAAAATTAAAGCTTGGCATCAATTGGCAAGTGGAAAGATTGAATTTAAAGATTCTAAATGGATTAAAGACGGAGATAACTTAGGAAAAGTAACCAACAACCCAAGTTATTTAAAATATACAATTAGCAGAATTAACAAAAGTCTAAGAACAGGAAAATGGTCTGTTAGCTTTCACAATGGGGTTGAAGTATTTGAAAAACAAGCTTCTGGAAATGCACAAAGTATTTGGGCTTTACAATTAGAATGGCTCATTCTTCGCCACTTTACAAAAAAACAAAAACTACAAGAAAAAGGCATAAAATGCCTTTCGCTTATTTTTATTGATAAAGTTGCCAATTATGTAAGTGATGACCCAATAATCAAGAACCTTTTTATTGAAAAATACAAAGAAATATATCCTGAATTTCACGATAATAAAGAACCAACAGCAGAACATATTGAAATGATTCAAGGTTCATACTTTGCAAAAACGACCAAAAACGAATTTACCGATAACGAAACCTCAATGCGGAAAAATTCAGAAGTTTTTGATGCAATCTTAAAAGACAAAAAAGGTTTATTAAGCTTTGGAGATTCTATTTCCAATAAAATTGAATTCATCTTTTCACACTCGGCTTTGGGTGTAGGTTGGGACAATCCAAACATCTTTAATATTGCTACATTAAGCAATTCTTTTTCTGAAATTAAAAAACGCCAAGAAATTGGTAGAGGGTTAAGAATATGTGTAGATACTAATGGACAACGTATTTATGACAAATTAAATGTAAGTGATGCTGACCGAATTAACCAACTAACAGTAATTCCAAACGAAACCTACGAGACATTTGTAACACAATATCAAGAAGAAATAAAAGAAGTTTACGGAGATTCAAGTGCTGGTGCAGGAATGACTCATACGCACAAAGGCGAAAAACAAAATGAAGTTCAATTTAAACGTAGTGAAAATGACATTATCAATAAATCGTTTAAACGATTTTGGAGTGCTTTAGCAAAGAAAACGAATTACACCGTAAGTTTTGATGAAGCATCTTTGATTGAAAGAAGTAAAGAAGCAATAAATACAATTGAAATTGCAGATTATGTTGCAGAAGTAAGTAGCCGAACCATTGGTTCTATTACAGAAGAAGGTATTGAAGATGAATTTGGCGGAAAAGAAAATTACAAACTAAAAGCTCATTTTTCCGCATTAGATTTAGTGGAAGAAATAAGTGAAAACACAGGATTAAGTTATAATACAACTATTGAAATAATTGGAGAAACAAATCACGAGAACTTCGCAAAAAATCCACCGCAATTTATTCATCAAGCATCATCCTTAATTAAGAATATAGAACTGGAAGAAATGATAAGAGGTTTGAATTATCATTTGACGGACGAAACTTTTCCTTTTGAATTTAATGATTTTGTAAAGCAAGTTGATGGCAACCAATACCGAGACACACCAAACAGAGGCTTTTACAATCGAATGCTTACAGATAGTGATATAGAAAGAAAATTTGCATTGGGAGCAGATTTAGATGATGAAGTTGTTTGCTTTATGAAACTCCCTGCATACTACAAAATCCCCACTCCTATTGGAAATTACAATCCCGATTTTGGAATTGTGATGAAACGTAAACAATTACGTGACGGAAAAGAAAGTGAGTTCTACTTTGTAATTGAAACCAAAGGAACAAACGATATCAATGATAAAAAAGCATTGAAAGAAAGTGAAATTTATAAAATAGAATGTGCGGTAAAGCATTTCGCCACTTTAGGAGTAGAAGTACAATATAAAGCACCTGTTAAAGATTATCAATATTTCAAAACAGAAGCTACCAAAAATATTAACGCATTAATTGAAGAAGCATAATGAGCAACGATAAACAAAATTCAGAAAATCCAATGGAAGACGTACAATCACACGATTGGAACAAAGAAAGATTGGAGCAATTAAAGCAGTTAATGCCTGACCTTTTTACCAATGATGGTAAACTGAACGTTAGCGAGCTCAAAAAAGTAATTGACCCCTACAAGCGTAAACGAAACCGAACGCTACGAATTTAGATGGTTTGGTAAAAGCAATGCTAAAAGAGAAGCCTTTACACCTACTGATGCAACGCTTGTTTATGATGAAGAAAGAAGTGTAAACCCTACCAAAAGCGAAAACCTGATTATTGAAGGAGAAAATTTGGCGGTATTGAAATTACTTAGCAACAGTTACCGTGAACAAGTAAAGTGTATTTATATAGACCCACCGTACAATACAGGAAATGATTTTGTGTATTCGGATAAATTTAATCAAGACAAAAAAGAATACTGGGAAGATGCCGAAATGACTGAAAATGGTTTTAAAATAGACTCAAATACAGAAACAGATGGGCGTTTTCATAGCAATTGGTTGAATATGATGTACAGCCGATTATTAATTGCAAGACAGCTATTAAGTGAAGATGGTGTAATATTTATATCATTAGATGACAACGAAATTCATCATTTAAGGAAATTGTGTGATGAAGTTTTTGGAGAAGATAATTTCTATTCTCAAATAATTGTTAGAGCTAATAGTAGAGGGCAAACATATAATCAAATTGCTAAAACACACGAGTATATTCTCGTATATACGAAATCCATTGATGGTGATTTATTAGAACTTGAAAAGAATGGCGAAAAGTCAGACTTAAACCTTGTAGATGATATTAGCAATTATAATATCCGAGAATTGAGGAATAGAAATCCAAAGTTCGGCAAGCATAATCGTCCAAATCTATTTTATCCTATATATGTAGATACAAGCTCTGCTGATAAAGATGGTTTTTATCCAGTATCATTGAAAAAAACAGAAGCTTACAGCGCCAAAATAGAACCGTTTAATTCAAAAGGAATAGAATCTTGTTGGCGTTGGGGAACATCAAAGTTTAATGATAATGTCAATGAGAATACTCTTCTTAGCAATGTTATGGCTAAACAAAAAGGTGATGGAAGTTATGGTGTCTATGAAAAATACCGAAAAACAACTTACAAACCAAAGTCAATTTGGAATGACAATTCCTTTTTAACTGAAACAGGAACTGTTCAAGTTAAAGAATTAGGGTTTGCTGGTGAATTTGATTTCCCAAAACCAGTAGAATTGATTAAAAGATGTATTGAATTAACCGTAGAAAAGAACGATATAGTTTTAGACTTTTTTGCAGGTTCGGGAACTACAGGACAATCTGTATTTGAAATAAACAATACTTCAAATAAAGCTGTAAAATTCATTACTATTCAATTACCTGAAAGCTGTAATGTAAATAGTACTGCATATAAAAAAGGTTACAAAAAAATAAGTGACATCACTATCGAGCGTAACAAACGAGTAGTTGAAAAAATAATTAAGGAAAAGAAAGAAGCAACACCTGATTTGTTCAGCAAAAAAGAAAGTGAGCAAGAGCAATTAAAAGGTTTAGGTTTTAAAGTATTCAAACTGCAAAAATCAAATTTCCCAAGAGTAGAATTTGCTCCAGACCCTGAAAAAACTGAACAAGAAAACATTGATTTGCTTAAAAAGTATATCAAAGAAAAAGAAGCACAATTAGTTTCTGCGTTCAATAAAGAGGAATTGATAACCGAAATATTAATCAAAAACGGTTTCAAACTCAATTACACCTTAACCAAACAAGAGGAATTCAAAAAGAATGAAATTATGTTTGTTACAGATGGAGATAAAGAAACCTTGATCTGTTTAGATGTAATTATTGTAGATGAAACAATAGAACATTTTAAAACACATACAGACCAAAAGTTAATTGTTCTCGAACGTGCCTTAGACACCACCAAAAAGTGGAATTTAAAACACGCTATGGGAGATAAATTTAAAGCTTTTTAGGAATGACAAATGAAGTAACCGTATATTTTGACAGTCCAAAGTCATTTGAACCATCCAATATAAAACCATTGAATGGTATTGCAGGTTTGTACTTCATTTTTACACAGTCTATTGATATTCAATATCCGTTTGACAAGTCGAAACTCTTGTATATCGGAATGAGTGAACGAAGAACAAATAGCATTGGAAGTCGATTATTAGGACATTTTGATGGTAAATCAAAAAACTTAGGATTAACCAATTATAGAAAAGTTGAGCCTTTATTGTTTACTTATATAAATTTTGAAATGCTCAAAAATATTTGGCAATTCCGAATTGAAGATTTGGAAAGCTATTTTATTTTAAATTTTGTGGAGCAATTTGGTGTTTATCCCATTTGCAATAATAAATCTGGCTTTGAAATTCAAAACAAAACACTCACTTCCAGTTTTAAAATTGATTGGAATTATTTTAAATAAACGATTATGGCCGAAAAAGTGAAATCTGGAAAAGAAATATTAGATGATTTTTTCAACGAAATTGAAGAAATTGAGAATGTAGATGTCGATATAGCAAAAATGCTATCAGAACTATATCAAAATGATAAATTGACAGATACTAATGTTAAAAATGAACTTCAAAAACTGAGAGATGAATACAAGGATTAATAACATTACCATCAAAGGAATTAGAGGTGCGAAAGACAGTTTAGAATTACCGTTAAATGGAAAATCTATTTTGCTTTATGGCGACAATGGAACAGGTAAAAGCAGTATCTCTGATTCTATTGAATGGTTTTATACAAACCGAATTTCTCATTTATCAAGCAACAGCGAAATAGATTTAAAAGATGCTTTAAGAAATTCAGAACTTGATACGGATGCTGTTTCAGAAGTAAATATTTCATTTGTTAAACAATCTGATATTGATTGCTCAAAAACACTATTCAATAAACGTGAAAAATTAACAACTGATTTTTCAAATAGTTCTGATGCTTTCAAACAATACTTAGAAGAATCAAAAGAAGAAAACCTTTTGTTGCGTTATCAATATCTTACAGACTTCATTGACAATACTAAGAGCGACAAACTGAAATACCTGTCTGATATTATTGGCTTTTCAGAAGTAACAAAGAAGAAAGATGTCCTTAAAAAGAGCTACAATTTCATAAAGGCAGAAATTAAAAACCAAAATTTTGAGGCTCAAACAAATACTCAAAAACAAGTACTTATTGAAAAGTTAGGAGCGACTATTAGTCAAGAAGAAAACCTACTTGAAAAGATAAATGAGAAAATTAAACCTCTAAAGACTGGCATTGAGGTTACTAAAATGGAGGATATTGATAAAATTCTTGTCCACTTAAAAAATTCCACTAACAATAAGTTAAATAAAGAATTAGCATTTTTAGAAAAAGCAAATACTGTTTTAAACACCCTTAAATCGGAGATTGATTTTATTGATTCTGAATATGTAAAATACTATGATGAATTTGAAGTGATTGCCAATGATGTTGAAAGCATTATGCAAACATTTTTAGGTGAATTACTAAAAATTGGAGATACCGTTTTATCAAAAAAATATCACAAAGATGCGAGTTGTCCGCTTTGTTTACAACCTAAAAATATAGAAGAACTCCGTGCAGAAATTGCAAATAGGTTAAAAGCCATTGAAGAATCTTCTAAGAAAAAAGCATCTTTTGATAAAGCGAAACAGTTAGTAAACACAATAACCGTAGAGCGAATAAAAAGACTTGATACGGTTCTTTCGGAAAGCTTAATTACAGCAGATGAAAGCAAACTAATTAAAACGGGATTTGTAGGTTTAAAAGAAAAAATTGCTGAATATCAGAAATCGAGTTTAGAGCGAGTAACTTCTGGAAACAAAATACCTAAAGCTGAAATAATTAAGCTATCAACTATAGATTTTGATTTTCAAAATGGAATAGCAACAAGAATAAAGAAAATACAAGAGATTTTTAAAAAGGATAATTCAGCTGTTCTATATTCCAATATCTCTGCTTCAAAAGACGCATTTCTAAAAATAAAGCAATTTGAAAAGCAGAAAGTAAAACTTGAAAAACAGCGTAAGACTTTAGAAATCATCTACAATGAATTTGTAAAAAAACAAAAAGAAGGACTTGAAAATTTCATTACTACATTTTCTGGAACGATAAACGAGTATTATCAATATATGAATCCTGATGAGCCTTTTCAGGAAATCAAAATTGTAACAATCGGAGATGAAGATGAATTGAACGGTATTACAATTGAATACAAATACAATGGTAATTGGGTTTCACCACCTCAAAAATATTTTAGTGAATCACATTTGAACTGTTTTGGTTTGTCATTCTTCTTGGCTTCCGTAAATGCCTTTAATAATAAGAATGAATTTATTGTTCTTGATGATGTTATTTCAAGTTTTGATTCAAACCACAGAAAAAGATTTGCAGAACTTATTTTTGAGAAATTCTCAAAATATCAAATCATGTTACTTACTCACGAAGAAGATTGGTTTACAAATTTTGTAAGTCCTTTAGCAAAAAAGAAAGGGTGGCTAATAAACGAGATTAAATGGACAGAAGATAAAGGAACACATCTTGAAGAAGAACCAAGCGACTTACGAGAAAGAATAGAGGTAAACCTTGCTGATAGTAAAATAGACGGCTTAGGGAATCCTATTCGTAGATACCTTGAACATTCATTAAAAGAGGTTGCCCTAAATATTGAAGCGAAACTAAGTTTCCAATACAATCATTCCAATGAGCATAGAATGCCTTACGAATTGATTATGGGAATTAAATCGGAAATCAAAAAGTGTAGTCCAGAATTAAAAGCGAAATTCCCAGTTATTGACCGAATAGAAAGTTCATCAATATTGGGGAATATTTCATCTCACGACAATCCTTTCAATCCGAAAATTGGTGATTTAAAAGCTTTTTGGGCTGATATACTTGAATTGGAAAAGATATTTATTTGTGAGCAATCGGACTGTAAAAGACCAATGGTATCGCTAAAAAATTATGATACTGTTGCAAAGAAAATAAGGTGTGGATGCGACCATACTAAATATGACTGGAAGAAATAAATACCACCACTAAAAGCCATACACATTTGCAATTCGCACCAGCCAACGCTACGCCAAAAATTGCAAAAGAGTATGTCTTGCCAACGCTCACTTCCGAACTAAATAAGAAACATCGGAAAACCAAGCTGAACGCAAAGCACTATGCACAACAACGTGTATAAAACATAGCTATTACAGGCTTTTCGAGAGGTTTTTGTATATTTACAATGTACGCCAAATTTTTAATTTGGTTATATTTATAAAAGAAAATTAAACATAAAAATTAAAAATTCGGCTCGTGCTAAATCTGAAAAGTTAGCGTTTATTTATACGCTACGTTTCATACACAAGACCGTTGTAAGTAATACTGACCAAACTCAATACTAATGGGAAAAACTGAAGAAATAATAGAATTGGTAAATTATAATCTTTGGGCTAATAAACGGATAATAAGTTGGCTGAAATCGAATGAAAAAGACTTGTTGACAAAGAAATGCCAATCAAGTTTTTCAAATGTATTAGATACTGCAAATCATATTTTGGATGGACAAATCTTTTATTATTGTGTTCTAAAAAAACAGCCAATTGAAAGATTATGGGGAAATACCGCTGAAGAAACTTTTAACGGACTTATTGAACAATCAGAGGCTTTTATAAATTATGTGAAAAGTCAAAATTCATTAGATGATTTTAGATTTTTTAAAACAAAAACTTTGAAAGGAACATTCACGCAGTATGAATTAATCCAGCATTGTATGAACCACAGCACATTTCATCGCGGACAAGTAATTACAATGGGACATCAATTAGAATTGACTAAAGCACCATCAACGGATATGTTATTCTTTTTTATTAAACGGAACGAATTACTCAAAACAAAATGATGGAACAAAAAGTACTACTTACAACAATGTATAACCGCAATTACGGCGGATTCGACTACGTCCGAATCCACTCGGAATTGCTAATGTCTGTGCCTAAACGAAAATTAACGCATATTAACCCGTAACTGACGGTTATACGAGACCGTTGCCATTAATACTGACCGACTTATCCTAAAAAAGAACTTCATTATCTTTTTGTTTATTAAAAAACATACTAAACTGTCATATTTATCAAACGATGGTAACTAAAGTAGTAAAGGGAAGTATTAAAAATGGAAAAACAGAAAACCATATTTCTTTCAGCTTTAAAAGAAAATCAGGATAAGCTATATAGAATTTGCTCTATTTATTCAGATGGTAATGAGGATTCTAAAGACTTGCTTCAAGAGGTTTTAGTTAATATTTGGAAATCGATGAATTCATTTAAAGGTAATTCATCTATTGATACTTGGATGTTTAGAATAGCATTAAATGTTTGCCTTCGTTTCAAATCAAAATACACGAAAAACCAAAACCGATTTATAAGATTAGATAGTATGACTATTTCTAATATCGGTTCTGAAGTAGAAGATGAAAATAGTGATGAAAAACTAATAGCTTTAAGAAAATGTGTTAAAAAATTGAATGATGGAGACAAGGCAATAGTTGCTTTGTACTTGGAGGGATTAGCATACCGAGAAATTTCAGGCATACTTGGGTTATCCGAAAATCACATAGCCGTAAAAATAAAGCGGATTAAATCAAAATTATTTAACTGTATAAATGGAATATTATGATAGAAGATGAATTAATTAAAATCTGGCAATCGTCAAGTAATCAAGAGCGTATAAAATTTGAGAAATCAAAATTAATGATAGAATTACATTCAAGTTTAAAGCGTTTAGACAGATGGTGGAACTATCTAGAACTTTCAGAGACGGTTTTAGCCGTATTTGGAGTTTTATTATCTACTCTTTTATTATTCAAGATTCCATTCATTCTGACAAAAATAGCATTGGCTTTAATGATTATTTGTGCAGTTTATTTAATAATAAAATATCGAGGTGTCAAAAAATTTCAGCCTAGTGACTTGGAAAATAATTATCTCAATTATCTCGAAAAAAACAGGGAATATCTTCAAGCCCAAAAAAAATTCCTTAAAACATACTTTTATTGGGGAATATTGCCTGTTTACCCAATAATGTTGTTATTCACTATCAGCGTTTGGGAAAAAGTTCCAATATATTTAATTATCCTTATTAATGTGGCTACAATCGGAATAGGAGTTTATGGATATTTATTAAATAAAAAAAGAATAAAAAGGGAAATAACCCCAAGAATATCTGGAATTAATGAATTAATAAATCAATTGGAAAAATAGAATATGAAATCCAAATATAGACATTCAAAAGTTTCAAGAAGCTTTTTAGAACAATTGTCAAAAATTTTGAGTTTTTCAACTTCAAAAACAAGAAGAGAAACAATCAAACAAAAGAGAAGTCGAAATAGGAATAAAAAGTACTAATGGCAACACCGTATATAATTAATGGCTGGTTCTCGCCTACTTACGAAAATCCTCGCGGATTTTCTATTCGGTTTTTATTTGCTAAATTAGGTGCTTTAACACGCCACTAATCATATACAAACACGTTACAGGTCATTAAAACCAACCAATGAAATACATAAAAGCATTAAACATTATTTTCATTCTGCTTCTTCTTTTTTCATGTAAGAACAAGGAAAATGAAACAGAAAATAAAATCGCCACAGAGAAAATAAATCTTTCAAAAGAGATTACGCATCCTGAAATAGAATCATTCATAAATAACACGATTAGTGAGGAGCATTTCACAGGCGTTGTCCTTGTCGCTGTGAACGATAAAATAATTCATGCTAAAGGCTACGGAATGGCTCAAGATGGAATTCAGAATCGTATCAACACAAAATTCCATGTAGCCTCAATTACCAAACAATTCACCGCAGCAGCAATCATGCAGCTATTGGAACAGAAGAAAATTAATCTGGAAAAATCTATCAATGAGTTTTTACCTATTCAATATCGTTCTGATAAATGGAACAGTGTTACCATTCATCACTTATTAACTCAAACAAGTGGCATTGAAGATTATGGGTTGACTCGGAATTATTATGAGGTCGAAAAAGGTTTTTGTTTAGGGAATACGGTAGATGGGATGATAAAAGAAGCAATGGCAAAGGAGTTGAAATTTCCATCTGGTTCTAAATTTTCCTACTCTAATATTGGCTATACCTTACTAGGCCAAATAATCGAAAACACTTCGGGAGAACCTTATGACAGTTATATGAAAAAACACATTTTTGAACCTATTGGTATGCACGATTCATTTATTCATAATACTTCGAATTATACTGGGGCAAATGATGAAGCCATGGGCTATCGGTGGGATGATGAATTGAACAAACATGTGCCAGATGATATAATTAGTTTACCTGTTACAGAACCAGATGGAAATTTAGTAACCACACTAAATGACTTTCTAAAATGGACTAGTGTCTATACCAACAATAACCAAAAAGTCATAGATGACATTGCTATAAAAAAAATGACTACACCATACATTAAAAATGACTTTTCTTTTCTTAAAGAAAAAGAGCCATGGTATGGTTATGGATTAAGCCTTACAGACGGTATAATTAGTCACCCTGGATATATTGTTGGATTTAGAAGTCATTTTATTGTTGATACGAATAACGGCATTAAGGTGCTTGTATTTAATAATAATGTTTCGAACAATCCTAAAAATGTTTCTAGCGAAATATATAATATGACATCTAAAAAACTGAATAAAAATAGGAATAACGACCTGTAACACCGTGTATAATTAATTGCTTGGTTCTCGCCTACTTACGAAAATCCTCGCGGATTTTCTATTCGGTTTTTATTTGCTAAATTAGGTGCTTAAACACGCCACTAATCATACACAAACACGTTGTAGTGCATTTGAGAAAAACATTTAGGATGATAAGAAACTATTGGAATGAAGAATGGAAAGACGTGGAATTTGACGAAGGAATTGCCGATATTGAACAGTTCAAAATCTCAAATTACGGCAGA
>NZ_JBHULB010000073.1:0-12501 GCF_042684265.1 Croceitalea marina
GTATCTCATTCGTTGCATCATTATCATTATCCGCTACTGAGATTGTTCCGCCTCCATCTGATAAGGTAACGTCCGTGCCTGCTTGACTTAATGTCTGTAGTTCGTTCGTCGCGTCGGTATCGTTGTCTGCCGCGTTGCTCGCCGCCAGTTCCGCCAAGGCACCCTCTACCTCCGTTGCAGTAAAGTTTCCGCCCGCATCAGTGATATTTACCTCGTTTGCATCTTGTATCTCGTTGGTCGCATCGTTATCATTGTCCGCTACCGATATCGTGCCACCTCCATTGGATAATGTAACGTCCGTGCCGGTTTGACTTAATGTCTGTATCTCGTTCGTTGGGTCCGCATCCGCATCGTCCGTATCCAAAGCATCTACATATGCCTTTGTCGCTGCGTCTTGTGCATTGGTCGGGTCTGCGATATTCGTGATAGCGGCTCCGCCTCCATCATTACCATCGGCTAATACCTCACCTAAATTCTGTATCTCATTAGTAGCATCCGTATCATTGTCTGCTGCATTGCTTGCCGCTAACTCATCTATTGCAGCTTGCGTATCTGTAGCCGTTAATCCAGATGTAGCATTATCATAACTAACTTCTCCAGCTGTTTGATTATCTGTATTTATTATAGCAGCTAAATCCGCTAAGGCTACTGAAAATGTATTTGAATCGCTATCAGTAATTACCAGACTATTGGTGGCAGTATCTATTGCATAAGACGTAATAACGGTATTGGTATCCGCAAGTGTATCACTAAGACTACTTAAATCAACACTAATAGTGCCTCCTCTTTCCAAATCAAGGGTAAGCTGATTGGTTGTGTCATTAAAAGTGAAACCTGTTAATTGTTGGTTGTCACTTGATGTAAGTTCCCATGAATCACCATCCCAGAAAAATATAGTCCCAGAAGTGGTGTTCACATAAATGTCTCCCGTATCTGCTCCGGTGGGAGTACTTACTCCTGGGGCAGAAACATCTGTTCCACTAAGTACTTCACAATTACATTGATCTTGCAGCGTAACTGTAGTTTGCGAAAAGCCAACCGTAGTAATCAGTAGAAAAATCAGAAAAATAAGATTCTGTTTCATGGGTCTATTTTTATTTGACATTGTAATAGCTATAGGTGTTGTTATAAAGAAATGGTCTTTATGATTTGATTGTACGACGAAGCCTCAAGTTTAATGACATCACTATACTTCATAAGTGCACTAATTGTCTTCATCTGTCTTGTCTTTGATAAGTCTTTCAAATCATTCATTTTAAATCATATTCAACTGTATTTCTAATCAAAACAGTCTAATACCCTACAAAATTAACTTTATGTATACCCACAGGAAATAAATGTTGTGTAAGTGATAAATTGTAAAGTCTATGCCTTAAAATATGAGGTTTACCCTTAATAGGAGTTAATAACCGTTAATCGATTAAAACCTATCATTACTATGCTTACAGGCAATTTAAAGAAGCCCTATATTACCCCAAACAGAATAAATTATCAAAACCAAAAATGGCTGATAAAAATTAAATTTAAACTGATTTTTTTGAAAAATTTTAACTGTATCAAACCTGAAAAAACTTAATTATCAAAAGTCTTAAAAGATGCTACTATCATCTTAAACTAATTGTATAATTCAATTTTTCTTAACTCTATACGTAATTCTTCGATTGGTAATTACAGTATATGCTTTGATAATACTTATTGGGGAGAATTCTGAAGTTGAATTAGAAAGTGTTGCTGTTGCAGTTAAGCCAGCTCCAAGATCTGACCCGCTCGGCAAAGGAATAGTAAATGAAAATCTATTGGTATTATCCGTATTGCTATCAGCATCAGTATACGCCGAAATTCCTGTATCTGTATCATCAACGCTACCCTCAACAAAGGACCCAATAAAGACCTAAGGTATTATCCCCTGCTATAGCAGAACCTTCATTGATATCCGTTAAAAAGAACTCTATGATAGCACCTGGCCTAGACCAACCAGAAATAACCATATTACTGCCAGACTTATTAATACTTGCTATAATGGGAAAATTTATTAAGCTATTTGGACCAGAATCTACATCTCCATTATCATTTAAATTAACACCATCGCCAACGGGATTACCAGTAGTAGCTGCATCTATATCTATTCCTAGTGCCGGACTCGTTGTCCCATTTCCATAAAAAGAGTTTTGAGTAACTAAATTACCTGTAGTGACACCTCCCGTAATAACTAGCCCAGGCCCCCCATTATTTCTAATAATATTTTTTGAAATTACCGAATTGCTACTGTATAATCGCACCCCTGCATTCTCTATAGAACCACTACAATTTCCACCATTCTGTCCTGAATCGTGTATGGTGTTTTCTGAAATAGTAACTGGACTTGTGTAATTCCAACCATCTATTCCAACCCCTCCTGTATTGGTAATTAGATTATTCTGAATAACGATACCTGTACCTCCATTTAAGGCAATTGTATCAGAGCAAGGACCTACTGCATTTTCAAAAAAGTGATTATTTTGTATTAATGATGACGTTCCTCCAGATATACCTATTGCAAAATTTACTACAGACCTCATATAATTACCATCAATGACTGCTGTACCACCATTTATAACTATACCAACGTTTGATACGATTGCATCGAGGCCTATTACGTTTTGCATCACTAATAAAGTCCCGGAATTTTGAAGAATTACTGCGTTGTTAGTGGCATAGATTGCTAAATTTCTAATTACGGTATTATCTGCCTCTACAATAAAAACATCTCCAGCGGTAGTATGTACCTGTATTTCTGGTCGATCATAATTAGGTAGCACTATGGCAGAAGTTCCTACTGTTGCACCACTAGCTCCTACGGTACCTGAATTGGTATCCGTTGAATAGGCAGTTTGGGTACGCCCGTCAATATGGGTGTTGCTGGAAGTAATGGTTGTTAGGGAATTTGTTAAGGCAATATCAAAATAGCTTCCGTTAAAATTAGCATCGGCAGTTCTTCCCTGCGGGTCGGCCGTTGGAGGAATCATAAATATGGACGTATCCTCACCAGTTGCCGGATCAAAAATGCTATTTGCCTGTATGTTCAACCCCGTTTCATCAAGGCTATTCGAATTAACTATAAATTGCTCTAAAGAGCCTTGTCCGTTTTCATTGGTATTGACAATCGTATTAAAATTAAAACCGAAATCAATATTACCTATACCACCTGATGCAATTACTATTGACGATACTGTTTGTGCGCCGGCAAGTATGCCCGCAGCAGTATCTTCACCAGCTGGATTGGTACCCCCTACTTCATCTGTAACTTCATCTGTAGTCGTGCCATTATAAGTTGTTTTAAAAGTTTGAACTGCATAACACGTGGTACACCCTGCTCCGCCCCCCCTACTTGAAAGTATTGAAGAATTTACGACCCGTACCGTATAACTACCATCTGCCATACCTCCAAATGAATAATTTCCTGAAGAATCTGTGATGGTTGTACTTATTAAAGTACTCGTCGCATCATATAGCTCTACGGTGACGTTTTCCAAACCAATTCCACTCGCATCGGCTAAATTACGACCATTACCCCCGGGATAATTTATATCTTCAAAGACAGTACCCGAAATTAAATTTGAGGGTACTCGCAATAGCACCGCGCTTGATATCAACAAATCTTGACCTACGTCAACATTTGCAGTCACCTGCGTATCTGTACTTACGACGTAGGATGAAATATCATAAGTATCCAAATCCAGCCCATAAATATTACTGTTGTTAACACCAGCTGGACCATCGTATATTGTTGAATTGTAGGCATTATTTCCTGTTTGACCACCATCACCAGATAAAATATTGGTTATACCTAATTGATTGGTAATGGAAAGCTCTTCTGGGTTTGTAGAACCTGAGCTAGAACCATCCAATGTGGCATCCCCCTCATAAGACAAAAATGTTGCTTTACTTCCTGCCGGGCTTATTGCATAAAAGTTGTCTAGAGTAAAAGAAGTACCCGCATTTTGAGTAATATCGAAACCATAGTACAAATTTATTGTTGCCGCAGGCAGGGATGCCTCCTCATAAAAAATCATAAGGGACCAAGCTCCCAAGACGGTCGCCGAGTTACAGTAATCACCACCATCATCAATGTTTAAATCGGTCACATCATAAACATTACTATTGGGATTGGTTATACCATTGACTATTGCCGTTACATCAGATATATAGCCGTAAAATTGACGTGTAGTAAAAGATGCCCCATATATGAGGTCTGCTTCTACCGATTGTCCTTCAAAGGTCACGAAATTATCGGGGTTATTATTGGAATGCGCCCAATATAAGTAAGCCCTTTTTACTACAGCACCTGCAGGAATAGTTGAAGTTACCGAACCAGATGAAGTAGTTGTTATGGCGCAGGCGTCAGTAGTATTGGATTGTGTTCTAAAGGTACCGCCCGCTACAGTATAGTCAAAATTTCCACTTAAATCATCGTACAAAGCCAATGGAACGTCTTGAGGTATTGCCGGATCGGTATCTATAATTGTGGCCGTACCAAAATTTGCGATGTCTACACTGTTTGTAGCATTGGACAAAACCAAATAAAATTCCTCGGTGTTTTCGCCAAAAGTATTATCTACTAAAGTAATAGCAACCGTTCTATTTTCGCCCACGGTACCAGTAAATGAAAGTGTACCCGACATTGCTGAATAGTCAAAAACATCCTCAGCTGTACCATCTGCTGTAGCATAATCAACATTAAAAGCGCTGGTAGCAGCGCCATTATAAGTGACCGTAAATGTTGCCGTGCCATCTTCCTCAGCAACCGAAATATCATTTACGGTTAGGTAACTTGAGCTACCACTGTATCTTACTTGAGTGGTAGTTCCTCCATTCGTAGTTTGGCAGTTAAATCTATTTAATAAAACTCTTACTTGTCCTGTTAATGGAGCTATAAATGTTATTTCGGATTGCAGAGCGCCACCAAAGTCGTCATTATAATCGATAAAGTTTCCACTAGTATCATGTATCGTTAATTGCGTATCCCATCCAGCCAAACCTATTGTCGATACGGTATATAAACCTCCTGAGACCACGTTCATGGTAAAATACCTTCCACCACGTAAATTTCCCGTAAACTGATCTGTACTCGTAGGTGTAACAACAGTTCCTGAATTGGTGCCTCCATATGGGCACTGGCTTAAAACTACTGTTGTAAATAACAACCAAATACCTACAGTTTTATAAAAAGAATTCATCTAAATCTACTTTGTTTTGTGGATTGGATGTTATTATCCCCTAAAAAAGTAAAGTTAGAACTTAACAAACTGCTGGCTAATTAATTGTTGCGAGTTAAGGCAGAAGTGATTTAAACGCCTTAATAGTTGTAGTGTACGAATAAAGTTAGCATCTATTCTTGAAAGAATGCTCAAAAGAATTCTTTCAAGAATCGAAAATTAGTTTTTCTTAACTCTATACGTAATTCTGCGATTTGTTATGACCGAATTAACCTGTACCGATAAAACTGCTTCATCAGAAGTTTCGGTATCGCATACATAATCTACATTTGAAAGAATTACACGATATCGATTATCGTTCTCTGAGGTAGTGGCATTTGCAATGGTCAAAGTGTTTGTAGAACTACCGCTATATATACCAGAATCGCTAAGATTATCCCAAGTAACTCCATTAAATAGTTGCCATTGGTAGGTATCTGCAATCGAGGCAACCGACAAAGTTGTCGTACACCCAGGACAAACAGCGGTATCGCTGGGCTGAGATGTAATATTCGGAACAGAACCAGCTTCTTGAAAATCATAAATACCATTAGCATCGGCATCTTCAGGTATTTGATAAGATGCCCCGACAACCGTTCCGTCGGGATTCACAGTTGGAGTTCCAGCACCATATGTACCATTATCATCACCATCCGCATTAGAGTCACCATAAGCTTCATCAGCATCATTACAGCCATCGTTATCGCTATCGGCATCCAATGAATCAATTGTACCATCTAAATCAGAATCACAAATTAATGGTGTATTACCAGCAGTCCATAAAATAGCTTTTATTAAAAGATCTTCTCCTGCCGCATTAAGTCCAGCACCATCGTTCGCATGGGGCACAATTGCCCTTCTGCCCGGTGCATTACCTGTTTCCATGGCATCACCGGTTTCCCAAACCGCAATGGCGATATTACCATTAGAATGATTTGCAAGAACGGTGCCTGTTGTAAGGTTACCTGCATGATGGCCTGCGTCGCCAATAGTATAGTTACCTAGTGTTAAATTTTCGGTTATGGGGTGGGTATTATTTAGAATATCAATAAAAGTACTGCTCGCATTTCCTCCTCCAGGTCCACCTAAAATTTCATCATGTAAAGCCTGTTCACTTGTAATAACACCTTTGGTCGTGGTGGTCATGTTGATCATATTGGCAGCTGCAGTTCCACTTAATACATCTTCATGTAAAAAAGTTACATCATAATTGTCGGCGTTGTCTCCAACATTATCATCAACTATTGTAACGCTATGACCCATAGCAACTAATTTGTCGATTACATTTTGTTCTATAGGTCCGGCTGTGTTATTAAGGACCCATAAGATAGAATAACCACATTCTACCGTATCTAAAATACCATCATTATCGTCATCTAAATCTACTGTATCATCATAGCCGTCATTATCGGAGTCGGGTAAAGAATTTACACTTAAAGTCGCCGAATCTGACCCGGACAAAGGTATATTCTGATCATTTGAAACATCTGATGCGGATATTGTATTTATAAAACTACCTGATACATTGGTTACCACATCAAAAGTGAAAGTACAGGTAGAACCTGCAGGTATTGAAACCCCACTTACACTAAAAGAACTTGCGCCAGGATTTGCCAGAATCGTACCGCCACAACTAGAGGTCGCATCTGGACTAGATGCCACCACCATGCCAGATGGTAAATTGTTTGTTAGTGTAAAATTAGTAAGAGAAACCCCATTTGATGGATTATCAACCGTTATGGTCACTGCAGATTCCTCGCCCAAATTCACAGTGGTAGGAGAAAATTCTATATTGGCAACCGTTGGAAAAGCAATCTCATTAGAAGTTACGAAAACTCCACCCCAAATACCTTCACTGCTACTACCCAAGGTTACATCCATTTCGGTCGCATTGTTGGCAACAAGACCTGAGGCATCAAAAACATCGCTATCAATACCCCAACTGTAGGCATAGTTTGGGTTTCTTGCTCCGGTATCTATTCCAAATTCAGAAATGGTACCGTTTAAAGTATTATCGGATGGATTCAAGGCATTGGTCAAAGCCGTACCTTCTATACTGACAAAATCCCCTGTAGAGCCGGCCTCTCCATCAAATCCAAAATACGCTGCGTGGGTATCAAAAGTACCAGAAGATGGTGTTAACAGACCTGTTACCGTGAATGTATCATTTGCACCAAAACCGAAAAAATCAAAACCATCCCAAATAGCAATATTTCTGCTCTTTTCGGCGGAGTCTTCATAAATAACGACCATGTTCCATCCGCCGTACGGACCTGTAAAATTGCTTCCGGTAGCCAAGGCAATATCGGCAGCAAAGTAGTCTCCTGCACCTCCTGCTTGCACAAAAGAGGTCACCTCTGCAAAAGCCAAATAAGACGTCCAACCTGCAAACGATGCGTTCTCTGTATTTATAGCTGTAGCGTTTACTGTGGTGTAGTTGGAAGCTCCTGGAGCTCTAAATTTTATTTCATTGGAATTCAATCCGGATGGATTGGTTATACCTGTATTTGTACTTCCATATAATCCACCCCAATAGAGCCCTGCCCAAACGACTGTCGCCCCCGCCGGAATAGAAAGCGTCGAACTACTTGAATTTACAGTCCGCTATCTGCATCTACATCTGCATAACCCATAACAACACTGGGATTGTTGGTAGTCGGGGTTGCAGGACAACCAGATACACATTCAAGGTTCGTGTTAGCTAAAACCTTAAAGTTACCCCCTACGTTCATGGCATAACGCTCTTCGTAAGGCCTTGGACTATTAGGTTCTGTGATTGTTGCCGTTGCGGTATCGGATATATCGACGGAACCATCAGAAGAACTCGTTAATTGTAGAATAAAAGTCTCGTCCAACTCGGTACCCGCGTTATTCAAAATTGGTATCGTCACAGTATCCGTGCCTCCTGAAGTACCGCTAAAACTAATTGTACCTGATGTTGACGTATAGTCTATACCAGAATCAGCTGTACCATCTACTGTTGTAAAATTTACAGCGAAGGGTCCTGAGGCATCCGCACCTATATGCGTAGCTGTAAAAGTTGCTGTTCCTGCGTTCTCGTCAATACTTATGTCATCAATTGTAATTTGAGGCGAAAAAGTAGCGGTAAACAATATGTTATCTAAAAATATGGTTTCACTCCCACCCCAACTTGTATCTGCACCATTGATATATATTGCCGGATTCGAGGCAATTTCGGCAGCTGAGAGATTATACGATATCGACCCAGTATTAGAAGTATTTATTGTTGCGATAAGATTGAACGTGGCTGTGTCGGTATTGTAAATGAAAATTTGTAAAGCTTCATTACCTCTTGAAGTCGCATCATAATCTAAAGTTAAAGTAGCACTTGAAGCCCCAGCAAGTGGTACAAATCTGTATATGGCCCTATTATCTAAATTGTTAAATCTTAGCCTATTCCCTGTAATAAGAATTCTACCAGCTGAAGGACTTCCATCATCATTCTGTTCAGTCCAGTTCGAACTAAAATTCTGACTACCATTATTGTTGGAATAAGATACGGCACTAAAACTATCAAAAAAGGTTTCTTGGCCATGAACACCTATAGAAACCAAAAAAAGTACGATATAAAAAAAATACTTAGTCATGATTCAATAACACTAACCTATCAAGCACAGCTAAGCACTTGGTAGGCAAAATGTAAAATTATGACTATTGCGACCTACAGCATACTATTTGTGGTGTTATCGACCAAAAGCATGGTAAATCTCACTAAAAATGTTGTCAATGATTTTCCTATATTTCAAAAGGAGTGATGCAAGAAGTTAATTTTAAAGGTAAAAAATACCTAAAACAAACCCGCTCTTAATCGAATATGATGAATTCGGACCTTCGATTTAATTGGTGTTTCTCATTTGAGCATCTTACACCGTTTTCGCATTCGTTCATAAGACGTTCTTCACCATATCCCTGGCCATCTAATCTATCCGCTGAAATACCTTTAGCAATCATGTATGCTACAGTAGATTGCGCTCTTTTTTGTGATAACCATAAATTATAAGCATCGTTACCTCTACTATCTGTATGCGCATTTACTTTTATCTTTAAACTAGGGTATTTTTCCATTGCAGCAATAACCTTCTGGATTTCAATCTCTGCATCTGGTCTAATATCGAACTTGTTCAAATCAAAATAAATCGTACTTAATTGTAACAACTTGGCCAAATCGTCTCCAAATCCTCCGGTTACCAGGTCTCTCTCCAAGTAAAAATCGACAATTCTTGGTTTTCCATAAGACTTTACAAGATATTCTTCGGATGGAACATAACCCTCCATCATTGCCCTAACAAAATTACCCTGGTTACAGTCTAAGCTTAGGCTATATTCTCCCTTCGCATTGGTAATGGTGGATGATACCTCATTGTTTTCTTCATCGATAATCTTAACCGTAGCTCCAGCCAAAATTTCATTTGAAATCCTATCTCTAACCGTACCCGTTACGTCTTGCAAGCAGTCTAAAGAAATTGGTTCTGTCTCTTTAAAACTATAAATATCATCGTCGCCCGTTCCATCAATACGGTTTGAGGCAAAATAGCCTGTAGTCTTTTCTTCATCAAGAATGAACGAGAAGTCATCATACTTCCCATTGATAGGTTTTCCAACATTAACGATAGTCTGGTCATATTCATCGAAAGCTATCTTCGTGGCAAAAACATCTAAACCGCCCAAGCCTGGGTGGCCATCTGAAGAAAAATATAGCACATCGGATTGGGTAATGAAAGGAAAGGTTTCCCTCGCTTCGGTATTAATGGTTTTACCTAAATTGATTGGAGGACCATAGGTGCCATCACCTACAATTTGCACCTTAAAAATATCAGATTCTCCATAAGTTCCAGGCATATCTGAGGCAAAATATAGCACCTTTTCATCTGGACTAAGTACTGGATGGGCAACCGAATAGCTATCACTATTAAATGGTAATTCCTCTATGTTCGTCCACTCGTCCTCTATCAAAGCTGCCTTGTATATTTTTAATCGAATTGTTCCTTTTTCGTCTTTGTACTTTTTACCATCCAAAAAGTTGTTTCTGGTGAAATACATTGTGCTGCCATCTTTAGTAACAACAGATGTTGACTCATGGAGTCTGGTATTTATATCTCCTGAAACCTTTTGAACTACTTCGTTATTTTCATTGGCCTCATTGACTTCATAAATGTCCAAAAAGTCCCTAGCATTCCATGTATGACGATATCTTGCTAAGTTACCAGTGTCCCTATCAGAAGAAAATATCAACCCCTCTTTATAAAACGAAGGTGCAAAATCTGAATACTTGGAATTATACTTAAACTGTTGAATATCATATCGTCCTGAGTTTTCCTCGATTTTTTTCATATAATCTTCATCGAAACTCGAATCGATACCACTTTCTTTAGCTAGTCTAGAAAACTTAGCCATCATGGCATCCGCCCCTTCATACTCACCCAGGGTTTTCAATGATTGGGCATATCTAAAGACATAATCTGGGGTGACAACAGAATCATACTTTTCGATCAACTCTTTGTAAATCTCTGAAGCTTCCTCATAATTGGCATTAAAATAATATGAGTTGCCCAATCGCTTTAATAAGTCTGGCGAAGAGAAACCTTTTTCCCTTACCTTTTTATAAATATCGATTGCAGGTCTAAAAGAATATTCCTCATACTTTTCATCAGCTTTTTCCAAAAGACGTTCTTGGCCGTAGGTTAAACCAAAACTTGAAATAAATGCTATTGTGAAAAGAAGTACTTTTTTGTACATATAATTAGTTTTTAGAAGAAACGTGGGGAAACCGTTTTTTGGAACTTTTTCAACAATTCTAGCCTAAGAAATATTTCAAAAGAACCATCATTAAATCTTCTTGTTCCTAGTTCTGTAGTCTCTTTATCATAAGCCAATCCCAACATTATTTGATCATTGATTTGAAACCCTGCTAAAGCGCTTATTGCGGCATCCCAGCGATATGCAGCTCCAAAACTAAACCGTTCATTTACTAAAAAATTGGCAGATACATCAATCTGTAAGGGCGCTCCACCAACTGCTTTTGTCAATAGGGCAGGTTTAAACTTCAAATTCCCATTTAAATCAAAAACATAACCTGTAATAAAGTAAAAATTGATTCGTTCCGCTGCCAAGAAATTAACCTCGTTTGAATCATTGTCGCTATTGTCAAAAAATTCAGTTTCCAAAATGTTGGGGGCTGAAAAACCAGCATAAAATTTATCCGTATGATAATAAACACCTAGGCCAAAATTTGGCGTAAACTGGTTGTCTATATTATCTTGCTGTACAACTTCTTCGTCAAAATTTCTAAGTTTTGTAAAATCAAGGCTCAAAAAATTTCCACCTCCTTTAAGTCCAAAAGAAAGTTTTGCATTTTGAGAAACATCCAAAGTATACGAAATTACGCCATCTATATAGGTCTCTTGTACAACTCCATCTCCAATATTATCATTTACCACAGAAAGACCATAGCCTAGTCTACTATTACGAATCGGAGAATGCAAATTTATAGTAAAAGTTTCAGGTGCTCCGTCTAGACCTACCCATTGTGATCTGTAAAGTCCGGCAAAGGTCAATTGCCCTCTAGACCCTGCATATGCGGGATTAACACTTATAGTATTAAACATATACTGGGTATACTGTGCATCTTGTTGAGCGATCAGACCTTGAATTGTAACTGCTATAAAAAGTATTGGCAATAATATGCTCTTCTTAATCATATTCATATTTATATGTTACTTACTGATATAGAAATAATCGCTATCTGTAATTCTTCCTTGATTAGAATCGTACTCAAATATATAAAAATATATACCTGAAGGAAGGAAATCATTTACGCTTAAAGTAGACCTTCCCTTTGATCTTCCATCAAATACATTATTTATGTTATTATAACCTTGACCTTCGTATACTGCAATACCCCATCTATTGAATATTCTAAGTGTATTATTACGAGCATTTTCAACGCCTCTAATAAATAAGAAATCATTCTTTCCGTCTCCATTAGGTGTCACCATTTGATTAACTACAATTGCTTCTGGCTCTGGTGTGTCATCAATTGGATCCAAGTAATCGGGCGTGCCGTCTCCATCTGTATCATCGTTGGTCGGGTCGCCGTCACCGTCCGCATCCTCGTCAGGGGTGTCGATACCATCGCCATCATCATCAAGGTCCCTATAGTTTACATCCTCCGTACCATCGGTATCCGGTAAATCGTTCGCAGGGTCGTCGATCTCATCGTTGACATCGAAGCCGTCGTTTACATCAC
>NZ_JBHULB010000074.1:0-26113 GCF_042684265.1 Croceitalea marina
AACCTGGTGGGCGTACCCGACACCGGAAGAGCATCGCAGGCCTCCGACTCCCAACACGAAGTGGTACACTTCATCTATGATATGAATACAGACTGCTATACCTGTCCCCAAGAACATAAGCTGAAAAGTAATAAATCTTGGTATGGAGCACGAAACCGCTTCAAACAAAGCAAAGCCTTCAAGGGCTGTAAGTCCAAGAGTCCTTGTGCAGCAACTAATCAAAACGGCAAAATAGTCCGGCAAAGCGAGTTTAGACTATATATCCAAGCAAATATTAAAAGGGTGGTACAAGACGCTCATATCTGCAAAAAAAGATATGTCTTGGCCATGTGCCTTTTTGTATTAATTGCGGTTAATGCATTTTGTCAAGAAATAGATGACAATCGATTCTCATATACCAGATCAGAACCTCTTCTGGATATTCCGGAGGAAACTAAATCTGAAATAGAATGGCGAATTCTTAAGGTTCCTGAAAATTGGGGCAGGACAGAGGGAAGACATATAAAATTGGCCGTTGCTAAGATTAAATCAAATTCAAACAACAAAAATACACTTTCAACAATTTTTATTCAAGGAGGGCCTGGAGGAAGTTCCATTTATGGAGTCAGAGGATGGTTAAATCATCCCTTAAGGGAGGTTAGTGATATTATTCTTATGGATTTAAGAGGGACGGGATTTTCAGTACCAAATCTTTGTCCAGACCTAGGGAAAGATATATTGCAAATACTAGCCAAGAATCAATCTAAGAAGGATGATGAGAATGAAAAAATTTCGACTGTACTTTCATGCAGGGATTCTTTGTTGAAGGAAGGAATCGATCTTATGGCATATAACAGCTTTTCAATAGCGAATGATTTCCATGCTCTTAAATCGGCAATGGGAATTAAAAATTGGAATGTTTATGGAGTTTCATATGGAACCTTTACAGCGCAAATTTACGCAAAACTCTTTCCTGAAGATACGAAATCGGTAATACTTGATTCCCCCATTTCGGATATTGGTGATTATTTCGATTTGAATACTTCCAATTATGTTAATAGTTTGAAGTTATTGTTCGACGAATGTGAAAAGAATATAGAATGTAACACTAAATATCCTAACTTGGAAGAGGTCTACTATAAAACCATCGAAAAGCTAGAAAATGAACCAATAACTGTTCAAGTTGATACTTCAGTAATCCCTTCAGGAGAATTCACTTATAATGTCGAGGATTTCAAAATTGCAATCCAACAGTCGCTTTACCAAAGGTATTTGGTAGAAATACTCCCTATGTTGATTTATGAGTTCAATCTGGGAAATAAAGCAACTTTGGGAAATCTTGTGGCCGCATTTTCTGGGGCCCTGGGACTTGATTATGGGGTCTACTATTGCACAACCTGTAGTGAAGTAATCAACAAGAATTCCTTGGAAGAGTATAAGGAGGATGCAAAAAAGGAAATAAGACTAAAGGGGGGGTTATCTTTTTACAGCTCGGATTATGGTGTTTGCAATCAATGGAATAAAATATTCAAGGCAGATTCCACTAAGATTAAATTGGAACTAAAAAGAGATTCTTTTCAAAATATTCCCACATTGTTGTTTTCAGGAGGGTTTGATCCCATCACTCCACCAAAGAATGCTGAGGAAATAGCCACAAGACTAAAGAATGAAAATATTGTAAACATGCCTTATCATGGACATGGTACATCTTTTACTGATACAGGGAAGAATTTACTTAAAGAATTTGTTGCCAATAATTTTGTTAATGTATATGAAGATGAACTTAACGATCACATTTCATTCATTACAGATATTGAACCACACGGAGGTGTCTCTCAATTTGCAAGTGCTTTGGGGCAGTTTGATTTGATTAAATTAATTCCATTGATAATTGCCATTTTAACAATAATATTAACAATGATCAGTTTGTTCTCAAGCATCAGAAGCGAAAGCCGTAGAAGAAAGATATTGACGCTTTTCTACGGCTTATCAGGTATATTTAGTATAGTGTTTCTAATAGGGTTAGTACTAGCAATTAAACAAACAGCGGGTATTAACTTTTACATATTGGCAATAGGATTACCAAATAAGTATTCAATTCTTTTCTATTTGCCGTACATATCATTTTTTCTTTTTTTATTTACCTTTTTTATATACATCGCTTATTATAAGGAAACCAAAAGTAAAACATTGCTCTTTTCGGGTCTGTTTTCGTTCTTAATTTATCACCTTTATTTATTTAACTGGCAATTAATTTTTTAGCTTTCACTTTATGGATAAAGATTTCATTTTTTGGAATCGTATTGTATGTGGCCATACTCGAACAATATTCATTGTCAATATCTAAAGTTGAAATTGATATTTTTCTCTCGCCCACATAACTTATAAATTTTTTTATCCCAAAAGAGTTTAAAGGGATAGATAATCCTTGACCAAGTAATTTTATAACCGCCTCTTTTTGAGTCCACCAATTATAGAATTCCTTTAAATGATTTTTCGAGGATGCGATTTTCTGATACTCGAAGTTTGTCATGTGATTTCTAAAATCAACGATATTTATTTTTTCATTTATCTTTTCAATATCTAATCCTATTTCTTCTTTTCCGATTGCACATAGTACTCTAAGTCCGGAATGACTTATATTGAATTGTATTTCATTGTTTTGCAGTAAATATGGTTTGGAAAATTTTGTATAGCTGATTTCGTCGTAAGCTAATTGATAATTGTAAACTAGATTTAGAGCGTATTTTAAAAGTTGTCTCCCCAACATAGTTGCTTGCGCATCTTCCCATCTCCTAAATTTACCTAAGCGATTTTGAATATTTGCTGGAAATGTAGGAATTATTGAATCATAATATGAATCATGAAGACTCTTGGATAGAGTTGTGTGAAAAATATGAATCACTCTTTAATTGTGGTATTGAATATTGTATTTACCCTTAAGGACTTGAGTATCAAAAACAGTAAAGCCTCCAATGTTGTGAATTTTTTTTCACCTTCTTCAACATATTCCAAAATCCCATCTTTTATTAGAACCCTAATTTGATACACGAACAAAAAAGGAAGTCTCAGAATCAAATCTTCCTTGTTTTTGGAATTGGAATAGTCTATTAGTGGTTTTAGTTTCTTTTTTCCTGACAACTTGCAATAAAGAATCATTTCATATAGAACTTGTCTGATTGATTTTATTTTATTGAATCTGTTTAGAATAAAAGACATCATATCCATCACATACTCTTCTATACCCTCTTCAGAGGAATATTTCCAAATACAAAACTGTTGTTTTACCTCTCCATTTGAATTACAATAGAAAGTTTTTATTTCATTCTTTTTTTTAAAAATGAGCTTTTTATTAAGTAGATCATCGTCCAAAATTGATAGGGACTCCATTATCCGATCTTGAGCCAACACAGATGAAATGTAACTTCTCACATTACGATGAACTGTGTATCTTTTATAAATGAAGTTCTCGTCGTACTCACAGTTGGCCAAGATGTTGTTAATGTGGTCAACAGCATCAACTTCGTTCAAGATAATAGATTTCAAATCGAAATTTACAGTCTTAAATTGAAAATCTTGATTTATTGATTTTAAGTATCTAAAGGTCTTTTTGTAATTACTTTTTATAAGGGATTCATAGAATTTTGTTGAATCAACAAAGGCCTTTTGATTTAGATTTAAAGAAGTATCAGGATTAAGATAAGGTAATAGAAAGTTTTTATTTTCATTTGTTTCATTAACCTTTAATAGATATTGCAACGTTGACTTAACCGAATTCGCTTGTTGATTCGCATCCTGACGTCCAAAAACAGTCTCCAATTCAGACATACTATGCTTGTCAAACGCTTTGTAAAACAGAATGCCCAGTCTACCATGCTCAATGGAATAATCCTTTTCCCCTTTTTCAAATACATCGATTCCTTTATTAATTAAATGGTTTTTAAAAAGCTCTAAATCTGTTGAATTTAATATCTCTCTTCTGAAATCACAAAACACATCAATTTCTTCTCCCAAAGTTTCGTAGATATAACCATTGATTTTATCAATCAATTTTGAAAGATTCGCATCTTGTACACTAGAATTAATAATTGATAACACATAAGCAATTCCTGAAACTCCATGACCAAATGAGCATAAAGGCTTTGTTACAAGTTGTAATGGGTTATACCAGACAGCGTATTTTTCCTCAGTTAAAATGCAGTCTTCAAAAATAAACTCTAAAATTTCTTGCAGTACAGGTATAAGTTTTTCATCCTGACTAAAAAGATAGAAATAAAACGCAGTCAATAATAAACCCGATTTTCCTTTATATAAACCGTTACCAGCATACTTATTGTTAAGAAAATCAGCATAATTATTTAAAAGAATATACTTGCTTTTCTCCAAATAAGAGTTGTTTTTAGTCTTTTCAAATAAATCAAGGTATAAAAAAACCAAACCGGAACCACCGGTGAGGTAAGACATGTCTTCTGGATTACTCTGGAAATATTCTTCCTCTTTTTTCAAAAGAATAATTGACTTCTGTGTATCCAAAGAATCTAATATTTTCTGTCTGCGGATGAAAACAGCCGGCTCATCAAGTTTAAGATATTCCGTATTTGTCTCCTTTAAAATCATATTACGGACTTTTGAATCAAATAATTTATTTTGTAGTAGTAGTCTGGAAATTCACTTCTGAGTCTAAATTCAATTAATTCGTTGGTCTCTTTTCTTTTTTTATAGACTCCAACTGCATGTGCATACCAGCTATTCTCCGGAACTCCCGTTAAATCACATAGTCCATCAAAACGATCGTTGACATTTTTCAAAAGAGAAGATACTTTCTTACCTTTCTCTTCTACCAAGACCCTAAAAAGACATTGCTCGTAAAAATTATTAAACAATCCAATGTTAACGTTTTCTAGTCTGGATTTATTCTTATTGACTAATTCCAGGGCATTTGTAACATAATACTGAATGAAATCAATATCATTACCACCGAAAATACCCGCATTTATTCCAGAGAAACCCCTTCCATTCCTTGCATGCCTTGATATTGATTCCGGGATATATTTAAAATGCTCATGTATTTGCGTGTAAATTTCCTCATAATAGCTAAATTCATCTTCTAAATTTTGAACAACTAAGGCGGCTTCCTCTAAATTATTACTAAACCTTTTCCATATGTATACATCCCCATCAACATGTAAAAAAGGCTTGGTTTCAGATTGATACGCATATAATTTTCCAATAGCCCAAAGGTCTAAATGATACTTATCCAATTGGTCTAGTGTTATTTTTATTTCGGTATACGGAAGACCAAGTTTATCTCCCAGCAAAGTTGCTCCATAACTATCCGAATACAGTACGATATCCTTATAAAACTTCTTGAAAGTGAGACAGCTGAGTGCCCAAGAATAATAGTTAAACCTTCTGTCTATCCATCCGCCAGCACTTCTATCGTAGTAGTTGAAATTAGCTTTTTTGAGAAAAGGCCGGGACCAGAAGCTATGAATAATCCTCATTCCATTCATCTAATTAACCCTGGACTTAATATTTTCGGCACCTGTATTTCTATTGCGCTTTCCTTTAAGTTTTTTGTTACCGAATATAAAAAAGTAGGTAAGCTTAAAGATTCTTGGTTCGTACGAGTAGTTTGTGTTCGTAAAATAGTTAACGTCAAGACCTTCTGTAGTAAAAACATCATACTCAAATCCAAAAAGATTGTTAACGGTAAGGCTTAGCCTACTGTCATTTGAGAATTTTTTCTGAAGTCCTAGTGTGATGTTGCCAATATTACTTAAGCTGGAGAGGCCATCTTTTCGCTCCGTCTGAAGCCAACCTGAAAGTTCAAATGACCAATTTCCACCAAATTTGAATGTCTGACTTCCGTTTAGACCAATGTAGTTGGCATTCGTTTTTTCGTTGTCAATGGGATTAGCCACGAGACGTATTCCCTGTACATTTATATTGCCATCCCACCATTTAAAAAAAGTATAACGCTGGGATAGGGAAAGTGTATAAGTGTCTCGATAATCTAAATTGAGAGACGTAAATACTTGATTCCCATTTTCGAGGACTATAGGCTGATACGTTACAATAGCATCTGATTCATGACCGTATTTGAACGAAACAATAGTTTTTTTGACTTGATAGTTCAATTCTAAATTATCACTAATGGATGGCTGCAATGCCGTATTCCCGAAGAAGAAGGTATTAGGGTCTAGAAATATGACAAAAGGTGCTAAATCGTTATAGGCTGGTCTAGTAATCCGTCTGCCGTAGGAAAAAATCAGTTTAGATTGCTCCGAGAGTGTACGAGATAGGAATATTGTTGGAAATAAGTTATCGTAGTTCAAGTCCAATACCTGACCTTCGGAAAGACTAGTAAGATCAGTTGATGTACGCTCATATCTCAATCCTAAGTTCAAATCTGTTTTCTCGTTTATTGAATAATTCAATGTGCCATATACACCTAAAATTTGCTCTTTCAAATCTGAAAATTCACTGAGTTCTTCATCTCTAACAAGCTGGTTATTAATTAATTCCTGAATATCTACATTGTTGTCAAGTGAAGAGAAGGTTCCTTTGGCGCCAAACTCAAGTTTCATCTTTTCATTTAGCTGATTTTCATAATCAACCCTTCCAACCCAAATATCGATAGGCGTGTCCTTTGTTGCCTGGATTACTTGACTTGAAGTAAGACTATTTGACTCATCAAAGAAATCGTTTCTATAGGAAGTTGGATTTTCATTGTTATAATACAAATAATCAATATCAAAATTGAGCTTTGATTTTTGAGTTAAATTATATAAGATATTTAAATTACCCGAAACGTTAGACCATCTGTTCAATTCTGTATTGTTAGAAGTGAAATTAACGGCAGGGTTAACAGAGCTTCGTTGAAATCCAACATTACTAGCTTCCATGTCCCATTCGTTGAAATAACCTGATATAAAAGTCCCTATAACCACCTTCTCGGTCAATTGATAATCCATACCCAATTTTCCATTAAAATTTAAAGATATTGGATCTCTATCGGTGATGGTTTGAGATGTCAGTGTTTCATCTATATTATTAATGATTCTGTCATTGACCCAAATCTCGTCCCCATGATCTCTATAAAAAGAAAGGTCTGTATATAAGTTAATTTTGTTTTTTCTATAGTTTAAATTAAGGGTAGCCCCTTCCTTGTCGTTTCTTCCATAACCTGCCGTTAGACTTGCAGAACCATTCATTCCAAGGTCCTCCTGTTGAGCCATTCGAATGTCAATGATACCGGCGTTACCAGCTGCTTCATACTTAGCTGGAGGATTGGATATGAGTTCAATGCTTTCAATATTTTGCGAATTCATGCCATCCAACATCTGCATGACTGCTGGTAAGGGTTGTCTAGATAATTTTCCGTTTATCATGATAAGAACACCATCCTTTCCGTTCATGGATAATGTGTTCTGACCTCTGTTGACAATTATTCCAGGGGAACGTTCCAATACCTCCAATGCTGTTCCTCCAGCTGAAGTTATACTATTCTTTACATTTACTACTAAACGATCTGTTTTTTGCTCAAACATTGGTTTACGGGCTTCTACAACAACCTCGGATAATTCTTCAGCTTCTTCTTCCATGATAATATTGCCCAGTTGAACAGGTTCATCACCAACTACCAATGCTCTATCGACGGCCTTATAGCCCAACAAACTCATATATAGGTCATACTTTCCTTTTTTTATCTCTGTTAGCTTAAACTTACCTAATTCATTAGAAACAGTACCTTTAACCAAAGTAGAATCACTAGGGTTTAATAAAAGAATGTTCACATATGAGATTGGGTTGTTTGATGAATCTATTACAAAACCACTAACGGTTTGTGTATATGATGTAGAGGTATAAAGAACTATTAGAATGATAAATAAGTGTTTCATAGTTAAAAATTTAGGTCTATTTGAATATTAATTAGTTTTTCTGTTTTTAGTCTAGAATCTATTTCATGGATTTCTTTTGTAGGTTGCTTGAGAAACTTATTTATAAATATTTTGAATCTTTCGGCAAAATAGATTATATCCTCCCTGAGGTAAAGATTGGTGCTAAACTCTATATCACAGACGATTGTTGTGCTCTTTTCATTAAAAAAGTTAAATGTTAAGGGTAACCTACACGTTTCTTGATTATGTTGGACAACTTTAAATTCTAAATCTTTAAAACCAAATAATCTATCAAAAGAAAACTCTGGGTTTTGATACACTACCAAAACGTCAATCATATTTTTAATATCAGGAACAGCCTCAGCAATAGGATAGTTCTGATGTTCTGAAGAATCCAATAAACTTTTTTGGATTATTTCAATAACCTCCAAAAGTGTGTTGCTTTTCTTTATTTGTGCTCGAAGAGGAACCGTATTAGCAAACATGCCCATCACGTTGCTCCATATTTTGTTCTCTCGCCCCGAAAAAACTGTCCCGATGCAAATGTCTTCAGCCTCTTCCATCGCATTTACGAATGAAAAAAATAGAGATAACAATAAAGTGTACTGCGTAATTTTGTTCTGTTTGGCCAAGTCACGTATATGTTCAACATCTGTTGTGGGGATTTTGAAATGATGGTGGCCTCCATCGAAAGAAAAGATCTTGTCACTATAACTGGTTTCAAACGTAGGGGAAGGAAGATAATTTTTCAAGTGATATTTCCAATGGTTTTCCGATTCTGTGATGTTGATAGTATTCAGATGTTCAGAATAGTCTTTAAATTGAAAGTTTTGAATCTTTGCAATTGATTTTTCCGGTTTAGTTAAAAGATTATATTGTTTGGCAACGAACTTTATTAGCAGCTCTATAGACAAACCATCAAGAATAATATGGTGAGTAGAAAAGTAAAAATCAAATGAGTTATTTGCTTTTTCCAAGATCAGGGCTCTCATCAAACAATCCTTTTCCAAATCAAAAATATGGTAAAAAAAAGAGCTGTGATTGTCGTTTTGAATATCGATTTCACTATAGTACTTAATTTCAAAGTCAACCTCCCTTATTGGTCTAATTATCTGTTGCGGAATTCCTCTAACTTCAACAAAATTTGTTCTTAAAATTTCATGGTCTTCTATTACCCGATGAAAAGCACGATTCAAAAAATCAATGTTTAACACCCCGCTCACATCGAAGCGAATATTCATATTATAGGCTAAAGATCCCCTTTCCGTTTGACTGGCAAACCAAATGTTTTTTTGAGCATAGGTCAGAGCATAATATTTTTTTTCGTCAGCTTTTTTAATTGTATTTATTAGACCTTTGGAATTACTTTTTTTGATTTTACGCGCCAGCCTTCTAATTGTTGGGTTCTCAAAAACATCCTTTTGAACCAAGGTTGTGTCCAATTTGGTATTCATTTCAAAAACCAATTTTGCGACTTTAAGAGAGTGACCTCCTAACCTAAAGAAGTTGTCTTCAGAACCAATCAAATCTAAGCCTAGTACGTTCCCCCAAATTTTTGCAATCTTAGTCTCAAGTTCCGAATTAAATACTTCATTATCCGTAATATTGTTTTCGATTCTTCTATTTTGAAGTTGCTTCCGATCAATTTTTTTATTTGCGGTTAAAGGAAAATAATCCATTGGGATAATCTGTTGGGGAATCATGTAGTAAGGAAGGTTTTTTTCAAGAAAATCAAAAACCAAACTTTGCTCATAGCCTAAATCTGGAATAATATACGCTACAAGCAGAGAATTTTCTTCGACTTTGCTTACAATTGCAACTGCACCCTTGATATACGGAGAATCAATTAGCTTACTTTCAATCTCGCCTAATTCTATTCGATATCCTCTTAACTTTATCTGATTATCATTTCTTCCAAGAAATATAATTTCTCCTTTATCATTCCATTTGCCAACATCTCCTGTATTATAAATCCTCTTTCTTGGTTTAAAAGGGGATTCAATAAACTTTTCATTGGTAAGTTTTTCATTTAAATAATATCCTTTTGCCAAACCTAGACCTCCTATGTACAAATTTCCAATAGCACCACAAGGAACAGGATTAAACCATTGGTCTAGCAAATAAAAAGAGGTATTGTCTATCGGTTTTCCTATATTAATGGCATCCTTAGCCCCCAAAATTTGCTTAGTACTGGACCAGATTGTTGATTCTGTAGGTCCATACATATTCCATACTTCTTTATTTGTTGAAACTAATTCATCTGCTAGTTGTCCGCTTAAAAGATCTCCACCACAAAGTATTCTTAGATTAGAATCTCCCCTCCAACCAGCATTTTTTAACATTTGAAAAAAGCTTGGTGTACCCTGAATAACAGTCGGCTTTATTTTTTTTAATTGTAAAATGACCTTTTGCGGATCTGATAGTGTTTCATCTCTGGCTACGTAAACCGACCCACCGCTGAGCAGAGGTAAGAAAAGTTCTAATAAAGAGATGTCGAAAGATGTAGTGGTTACTGCATATAAATAATCATTTTCTTTAAAACCTGGTGTGTGTTGCATACTGGCCAAGAAGTTTTCTAAAGCCGTATGTGACACTTCCACTCCTTTCGGGTTTCCAGTAGAGCCTGAAGTATAAATAATATAGGCTATTTGGCCTGTGGATAGTAGCGAATAGTCTGTTCTTAATGATTCAGAGCGTATGAGTTCATTTAGGTAGAGCTTGCTAACATTCTCCAAATTTATAGACCCCATTTTATTTTCAATTTTCCTTTCCGTGATAATAGTTTTGCACTTACTGTTATCTATAATATATTGAAGTCTATGGATCGGAAATTCAGAATCTAAGGGAATAAAGGGTCGAGCAGATTTAAGAATCCCCATTTTTATCACAAGAAGGAATGAAGAACGACTAATTAACAGGGCAATAGGACCTTTTTCAGAAGATAAATGCGATGCTACATGATTGGATAACGTTTCCAACTCAGAGTAGGTAATACGATTCTTTCCGTCATCAACTGCAATCTTGAAAGGGAATTGTTTAGCATTAATTTTAAACTGATTTAAAAAAGATCTTTTTTTACGTTTACGATAGCTGGTATGGCCAAAGTTCTGAAGAATTTGTTCTATTTCTTCTGTTGGTGTAATTCGCAGATTTTTGATTATTATCGTTGGATTGTCTAAAATCTGACTCAATATTTCTTTAAAACCGAGCATGATCCTTCGAATATCGATTGTATCCCAATAAGCTAGATTGTAGTCAAAGTCTATTTTCACATCAGTCTGTTCATCAAATTCTCTAATATAGATTGCTAATGCAACACGCTCAGATTTATGACTTAAGGGTATAACAGTTGTTTTCGTATTTAGGAAATGACTTGAATAATCTTGTTTCTCATAGGATAAGGTCACGTTAAACAACCTGTCTTTTTGGTTGTATAGATTTTTGTCCTGAATAAGTTTCCCCAAAGGAAGACGTTGATGCCTATAGTCTGATCTTGATTGTTGTTTTATATTGTTTACGAGTTCTTCAAAGGAATCATAGAAATCTATTTCTAAACGCAATGGAGATATACCCATAAACAGGCCCACGGTCTTTTTAAAAATGGATTTCCCCCGGTTTAAAACAGGGATTCCTATTGAAAAGTCTTTGTTTTGATAAAATCTGCTAAAGTAAGCGTATAGAACACCTAGAATAATGTGAAATGTAGAGCATTTAAGCTGCTTAGCTAAATGGACTAAACCATTATACTGCTTTCTGACAATAAAAAACGCTTGACGGTCCGAAGTGAATTTATTTTCCTTATTGGCAATAAATATGCTATCAGGAATAGTCCTAAATCTTTCATTCCAATAATCTAAATCTTTTTGAATTGATTCTGAATCTTGATACTCCAGGTCATCTTCGATAAATTTTTTGTACGAGTACGGATATTCGGATTTAACAGCCCCAAATTCCATCAGTTCATTATAGTTGTTTACCAGCCTTTGAAACATTAAGGATGTCCCCCAGCCATCAGTAATGATATGATGATAAACGGAAAACAAATAATGTAATTCGTCATTGACCTTTATTAGTATAAACCGATGTAGCAGTTTGTCGCTTTGAAGATTAAAAGAAAGGCCGAACAGATTATCTATATAATCTAATGTGTGATCGTGTGCATCTTTTATGTTGGAAAAATCTACTAATTCCAATTCATGGCGAGATGATTCATTGAAAATTTGGTAAGGTTTCCCGTTTTCTACGATTATTTGTGTTCGATATGCATCATGTTGCTGTATGAGTAGTGAATAAGCTTTTTTAAATTGTTCGATATTGATAACACCTACTATTTTAATTTTAGCACCAATGTTATAGATGCATGAATCAGGATAGAGTAGTTGCTCATAATAAACATCTTCCTGAACAGAGGTTAATGGATATTTTTTCTTTGTTACCATATATTCAAGTCAACTAAAGTGGGTTTGTCTTTGGTATATACATCCTTTACTATTTTTCCATACTCAAACTTAATAACCCGATCCGCATACTTGAAATATACGTCATCGTGTGTCACGGCGATAATAGTTTTCCCCTGGCTTTTAAGCTCTGGAATAAGTTCTTCATAAAAGTACTTGCGAAAATGAGGATCCTGATCTGCAGCCCATTCGTCCAATACTAGAATTGAACGTTGCTCTAACAAGGCGTAAATCATTGACAAACGTTTGCTCTGACCTTTAGAAAAGCTTCGATTACTCACATCTTCATTTTCTTCAATAATTGAATCTAATTTCACTTTCTTTAACAGGACATTGTATTCTTTATTTGTTTTAACATCATAATCCTCATAGTGTTCTGAAAACAAATGATTATTTGTGAAAATTGCTGAAAAGAGTTCTCGGTATTGATTATCCTCAAACAATACAGGCTTCCCATCCAAGACTATTTTTCCTTTTGATGCCCGATAAAGATTCATAAATACTTTTAAAAATGTGGATTTCCCGCTACCGTTACCTCCAATAATAAAAATTGTTTCACCTTTATTAATGGTAAGATTAATCGGCTTGATTCCAAATTCGGAGGTGGGATATTTGAATGAAAGGTCTTTTAATTGGATGTTTTTGAAATCAGTGGTCAAATGGGTTTGTGTAAGCTGACTTGGATCTGAGGATAAAGCACTTAGTTCCTCTGTAAAACTTTTGATTCTTTTTAGTGAAACATACTGTTTGACGGCGTAATTCTGAAGTGAAATCAATGCTGTTATTGAACCCGAAATAAATAGTAGGGCAATTATATAAGGAACTATTTTTTCAGAAGACATTAGGCCTAGTATCGGAAATAAGAAGGAGATTAATCCTAAAAGCAGCCAAAGACCGTAGCTACCTAATAAGTTTCCGATCAAGAATACATTTGAAACACGGATTTCCAAATTTTTGCCATGTTCCCTGTTTTCAAAGAGTTTTTGGTCAACAAGTTTTTTCTTCTTTTTTTGACTCAATAGAATCTCTTTAAATCCTCCAATCAAATCCCTTAAATATTGGAAGTATTTTTCGTTGTTTATTCTAGACTCCTCAGTTAGCTTCAGATTAATACGATTCAACAACTGATATAACCCAACGAAAACGGCAATGAAAAGTATAAATACTAGGGAGGAAGAGGCCGACAAATGGAATAAATAAATGACTCCACCTAAAAACAAAATTGCAGAAGTAAGCCCGTTAGAAACCAAATAAGGTATAAAAACCAACCCTCTAATATCTTCTACGATTCCATAGAGTCGTCCTTCATTGATTTTTTCCAAATCCTTGAGATTTGAATTACCAATTACCTCGATAATATGCATTTCTTTTTCGAGGATAAAGTTGTTGGAAATCGTGATTATCTTTTCCTGAAAGATTTTATGAAAAATGAAGGTGTATACCAAGATGACTATAAAAGAAAATAAATTTTCATAACTGATGTCCATATTGATAATGACCGAGGTATTAATATAGTATAGCAACGTTAACCCTAAAATACTGGAGAGGGTAGCATATAGTATCAGTGAGATAGCTTCTTTTCTTTTAAATGAAATTAACATATGTTATAAAGTATTATTAAATCTTAAAAGTTTGCGATGTTGGTCTATCTTCCCATTTGAAATAGTACTATGTTTATCTTTGAAAGATGAGAGACTGAAGAATTAAAAATTAATTGGGATTTCTACAAATCCTTGTCTTCATGAATTTTTTATTGAACCGCTGCTTTTTTCACGGTCTCATAATTTAGAATTATGGATTTTTATATTTTCATTTACTGCTGTTTTGGGAAGCCGTGAAGTCCACTTGTCGAACAGCATAATTTGGCAATATTGTTATTCTCTTTTTAATCAACGCGAATAAAATACTAAATCAACTAAAGATGCATTCTTGACATGAAAAATGTTAATATTTCAAATTAGATATCCTACATTATATTTTCCATTTCAGACTTTATTGCATCTATATCCTGATATCTATGGAGTTTGAAAATTAAACTATCACAAAGCTTCCGTATGCTGGACCACTTTTGAGATAGACACTGACCTATTTGACCAAGAATACAGTGTAACCTGCTTTACAAAACAACTTTGAGGCAATTTTGTATTACTCAAATCACCAGCAAATTCTTTATTATCTGGGGCCCAAATATTTAGATAAAATTGCATTGGCAAATTTGGTATTGGAGTAGGTTCCCAAGCTCTTCTGACATGAATTAACGTATCATCTACATACCATCTGATTTCATGGGGTTCCCATTCTATTGCATATTTATGGTATTCAATTGAAGCGTCAAATCCTAGATCAATCTTTATGGGAGCAGATTTATTTCCATAATTATAAGTTATACCCTCTACACCGGGATTGTAATATACATTAAGCATGATTTTAGTAGTATCATCCCCTAAAAATTCAATATCGATTTCTTGCCAAGGATTATATCTAAACAGAAAGAAGGCTGACACAATACCATTTCCCTTGGCGGGTTTCATTTCAACTTCAAATTTTCCATAGTGATGCTTCTTTTTAGTTAAAATAGAAGCTGAAGAATAGTTCCTATGTCCTGACTTCTCTTCGCGAAGGGCGAACTTGCACCCATTATTATCAAGTATTGAATAGTTCTCTTTAGTAAATAGGGAGAGATTTCCCTCAAATGTATCTTCCAATTGAATCCATATGGATTGATCCAGCTTAGAGAAATCATCTTCCAATATTTTATGTTGATTCCCTACCATTCTAGCATTTTTTGCTGGGTATTGTCGATCTTTAAAAAGTTTCATGTTATCTACAGGGAAAATCCATGGCGATTCATCAAAATCAAGGTTTTGATATTTTTTACTTTGCACAGGTTTTAATATAGCATCTTTTAAATTCAGACACTCAACGGTCTTAGCTTTAATCAGCAATTCATTTTTTGGCAAAGGAAAAGAAGGAATTTCACAATCAAGAAAATGACAAAGCTCATCCCAAATATTAAATTCATCAATATCTAAAATTATTGTCCTGTTTTTATGATTATCCGAAATAGATTTAAACGCCTGTTCAAAGGGATAATCATTAGTACTATGATTTTGAATAATACCTTTAGTATCTTTGACTATAATAAATAAGGTATTTGGGTAAGTGCTTTTGATTTTTTTGTGATTTAAAAGAAGTTTATCAAAACCACAATGGGCATCAAATAAAAGAGGACTACCCTCGTCAATAGCACTGATTACTTCTTGTGTGAATTCCCCCCATCTATTAATACAACAACTGTATCCCAACATGTCTAGGATATCACCAAATAATGTAGAAATAGTTTCATTTTCTGCTAAAACAAAAATTGGTGATCTTCCCTTCCGTTTATCATATTTCTTTTTTGCTTGATTCAACATAGACAAAATTGAGTAGACATTATCGGACTCTATATCTTCGCGTTGATTAATTATTGGTCTCTTAATAGCAAAAACATCTAGTTTATTAAAAATAAAATTAATCCACACATCTATTGGAGCTCTTACAGGCAATTCATCAAGTAACTTTTGCGCTCCGGTAAGCGATAATACATATCCTGAAAACCACCATATGCCGCCAATCGGCTTAACTAAGTTTTTGGAGTATTCTTCTTTGATCATTCCACTTTTAACCTCTTCATAGGATAGATACAGAATATCAAATTTCTGTTTACTAGGATTCTTTGGTAATTCATTCCAAACTTGATTCAAGTTATTCGCAAAATCTTTCTCAAAGAAAATATCGTCCTCTAAAAAAAGAGCATATGATTTTTTCTCTTCTACCATTTTTTTCCACATTTGGATATGAGAAAGACCTATTGCGATTTCTTGTTTAGTCAAGTCAATTTTCAAGTTATCAAAACGAAGTATTGACAATAACCTGGGATCTGGATCTATTTTATAGTAATCTTCTAAAGAATATTGTTTTTTTACTTCATAAGAATCGAATTTATCGAGATTTAGATTAGAACCGTTGATTGCAGAAATTCGTTTAGTGAAATGGCTTAAATTTCTGTTGCCGATAATTTTTTGATATTTGACTTCAGATTGAATGCTTCTCCACCTTTTCTTTTGATTATCAAGGTTCAACACATAGACAATATTTATATTGTCACAATCATTTCCGAAAACCTCAATTGCGTTCTTTCTAGTAAACCTTCTAGAAATATATTTCGTTAAATAATTAAGCCTTCGCTTTAGGATACTTCCTGATTTAATATTCATAAAAAGAGAGTTAGTATTTTTTTATAAAAGACTTTTCAATTAATCTGAGTTTGGATTCTTACTTTGTTTGGTGGATTTCGGATTTTTGATATTCCTTTCTATTAATTAAATGTGCCCCTACTAATCTAAATACCACTCATTCTTATAACTTTTTCAGTATGAGGTATTGTATTTATTAGCTATTTAATATTGTTGTTTATAAGAGTTTGTTTTTTTTGTCTAAAAACAACTAAGATTTAAAATGGATAACCATAATCAATACTAGGTGAATATGTACTTGTTGTATTTTACTTGTTGTTTTCTGATATTTGGAGGTTACTATACTTATCTTCCTTAAATAACAACTATATCGTAGTCAGTTTTTGATGATGCACCGTTCATAAAGTTTTTAAGTACTTCTATTAATTCTAAGGGTGCATCAAAAAAAGAAGAATGATCTCCATCGACCCTTTCATAGTAAACACTATTCTTTAAATGCTCATTTAATTTGGTTGATCCTTTGGGATGAGCTATTGAATCATCTTTACTTGTGGCAATTAGAATAGGAGTCTCAATCTCTTTTACAATTTCATTGATCTCGAAATCCTGTATACTTTCATTTAAGTTGGCGTAGTTATAAAACAATTTCCCATTTAAATAAGGATACATGAAAGTACATGCTAGCGAGGCTGGTAATGAAAGCCTTGATTTTTTAGCACAAATGATGTCTCTAATAACCGAAGCTTCATTGATACTTGTTTTCGCAATGCATAAAGTAGCCTTCAAATCTTTTTGATACTTAGTCCATATATCTTTGTCTCTCCAATTATAGTCGCCATGCCAAAAACTTGCACTACTAAACTTCTCTGGAAATTGATGTATCGCTTTTAAAGCTACTACCGCCCCAGAACACATTCCAAAAACGTGTGTGTTCTTCGGGTTGAAATAATCAATTATCTGAATTAAGTCTTTAACGTTGGCATCTAATGCAAAGCTGGAAACGTTGATGTCAGCAAATAGACCTCTGGTTTCCCAAGTGATTACAAAATAGTCATTGCTTAAATGCTCAATCCATTTTTGTGCAATTACTAATGGCATACCACAAGGTAAGGCCATGATTATGGCAGGATTTTTATCTTCCCCGAAAGTGTACACATTTAGTTTCGCCAGATCATAACTTGGAAATTGGATCGGATTGATTTTAGACACAAAATGTTGTTCAATGGCCAACTTTATATCGGTATCGCTCCAGGAGTTCAAAAGCTTATTGTTTTCCACGTAAGAGAATACTACCTCACTTATCAATTGTTCAAAGAAAGATAAATCCTCGTCTATGACATTTATCACTTCGATATGCTCGTCCAGGTGTAAATATTTACAAACTTTTCTAAAGGTGACATCAAAAAACTCATCACTGCTTTTTCTAATTCTTGTTGGAAATTCACTCCCTAGCACAATCGGTTTGATTGTAAAGGCGATATCAATGATTTCATTTAATTGTGTCCACCGAAGCAACACGTCTGAAGTTGTTTCCAAAGTTTCTTCTTTTTTGGTCAATGAACCTTTTTGTTATCCCAAACAAGATTATTCCCTGTAATCTGAAAATGGAGTTCCTCCCATAGTGTGAGTAGCCACTTTATTTTTTGAGTTCAGGTTTTCCCCTGAAACAACTACCGTTCCATAGTTTTCCAGAGAAATACTTCCTCCAAATTGGGTTATTTCTTCTAAATTCGGATAGACATCTACAAAAGAAGGCACATAACGTACTGAGTAGCCCATTCTCATTGGTTGATTATCCAAGCCTTTATGGGCATGAGATGCGTGCATTAAAGTAGACCAGAAAATCACAAATTGACCTGCTTTCATTTCAATCGAAACTGCCTTTGATTCATCTGGCTCCCAATCTGAATCTTTTTGCAGATTCCTGTAGTCATATCCAAAAAAACTTTTCCTTTCGCCGTTTCGCTCCAGTTTGTCATTTAACTCCGGGTTATACTCCATTGCTTTGTGCTCATCATAGAACATCTCTTCATGAGTTCCCGGGATAAACTGTAAGCATGCACTGTTTCGGTCAGTATCTGAAAAAGCGGTCCAAACGGATAAGGTCCCTCCAAAACCAGAACTATCAGGCCATACCAATTGTGGTTTACCTCCAGCATTCTCAAAAGTGTCCGCCTGATGCCAGTCCGTACCAGCATCTCCAGGATACTTTGGAAAAAATTCACTTCTCCAACAGGTCAGATTCTCACCTACCAAACTACTTAGCCTGTGAGTTATCTGCGGAAGACAAATGTGCTTTGCCAAAAATTCATTGTCTAAATGCCTATCGTAGTTCGCAATATTTGTACTTCCGGAAATAGTATTTTCTTTGTAGATGGCATTAGTCCTGTCCAAGAGCCTAATTCGTTCTCTTCTCCAAATCGCTTTTATTTCATCAGACTCATATAAGTCGAAAGGCCCAACATATCCATAATCTCTTAAGTGTTTTAACTCTTTGTCTGTTAAACTAAACTCTTTTGTTTTACTTAAATTCATAATCTTAATTTTTAACAATCTCACTTTGTTTTATTTTATCTTCTATTTCATTGATGAATTCACCCAGTGTAAGACGATCAATCATACTGAAAACATCAATTTTCACAGAAAAGTAATCCTGGGTTTTATGTATCAATTGAATTAATGATAAAGATGTTCCTCCCAAATCAAAGAAATCTACATCCTCAGGAACTTCCTCATTACCTAGTAATTCACTCCATATAGATTTCATCTTTTCAGGTATCGAATTTTCTTCATTGTTATCTGTGAATACAAGCTCTATATCCTTTAATGATTGGATATCTAGTTTGCCATTTTCATTTGTGGGAAGTTGGTCCAATATGACATTCTGGAATGGTACCATATAATTTGGCAACCTGTCTTTCATCAGTTTGAACAGTTCTTTAGATAAGTTATCCTTGGCTACAGTATCAATTATTGGCTCATGAACCAATACATAATTTATGAGTATACTCTGTTCATGTTTGTCCTTATCAAGTAAAACATTAGATTTTGCAACACTATCGTGCAATTCGGTAACCTTGGTTATTTCACTTAATTCTATTCTAAAACCATTTAACTGTACCTGATTATCATTTCTTTTGATATAATAATATGTGCCGTCTTTATAATAGCCCAAATCTCCAGATTTATAATATCGAACTTCTTCACCATCAATATCTTTACAGATAAATTTTTCAGCTGTAAGAACCTCGTTATTGAGATATTTTTTAGCCAAACCAGGTCCTGAAATATACATTTCACCTATTTCAGATGTAGTAATTTGCTTCCCTTCATGGTTAAATATATCAATGTTCATGTCGCTGATAGGAATTCCAATAGGACTTAAACTAGTATCATTAAAATCGTCTTGGGAAATTTGCTTATAGGTTATATGTATAGTGGATTCCGTAATTCCAAACATATTTATGAGCTTCACATTCTCTAAGCCATATCTAGACACCCATGGTTTGAGTATTTCCATTTCTAAACGCTCACCTCCAAAAACGACGAGTCTTAAAGTCTCAATCCTATCATCATTATATCTTTCTGACTGAATGAAATTGGCAAAAGCAGTAGGAGTTTGATTTAATACAGTAACTTTCTTTTCATGAATTAACTCAACAAATCGGCCTGGGTTTCTACTCACTTTATACGGAACTATAACAAGCTCGCCTCCATTTAAAAGAGCTCCAAATAGCTCCCAGACCGAAAAATCAAAAGATAAGGAGTGAAATAATGTCCATTTATCTGTTTCTGAAAACTGAAATAGATCTTCGGTGTTTGTAAATAGTCTAATTACATTATAATGTTCTATAACAACACCTTTAGGTTTTCCTGTAGTGCCTGATGTATAAATTACATAAGCCTCATTTGTTTTGGGGAGAATACTATTTTGTTGTGCGGGGCTTTTTAGCCTCTTTATCGTCTCAAAATCAATTTTTACTTTTTTGACAATAGTATCTTTAAGATGGTTAACCTTGTTTGTAGCTATTAAATCTAAACCACTATCTGTTATTATATCATTGATCCTTTTTTCAGGATAAGATGTGTCTATTGGAATGTACGCATAGCCCGCTTTTAAGATTCCAAGCAAACTAATGATTGATTCGAGCCCTCTATCGAAGAAAATTCCGATGTATTTGGTTTCTTCGGTTACATGGTCCAAAAGATAATTACTCACCCGATCAGAATAAACATTTAATTCTTCGTAAGTAATCTTTTGATCTTTATATGATAAAGCCACCCTATCAGGAAAAGCATAAGCTGCTTCCTTAAAAAGGCCTTCAAGCCTCTCTAATTTCAAGTTTTTCATTACTATAATATGATTTAAAAGTTTTATTTTAAGCTTCGCATTAGTTATCGACGGGGCTTAAACGATAGGAATTGATTTGCAAATAAGTATAATTCTCCAAAGGCAAGGAAGCCTTCAGTCGCTAATTATTTTTGCAGACTAAAATTTGTTTCTCAGAGGTATTGTCAAATGTTTCTTCATTAAATCCACCGAACTTATGAAGGATTTCAAATCCACATGTGTTCAAGTACTGATCTAGTTCTTGAGGGAAAAACATTCGCATATCCATGTTTTGAGCCGAATCAAATTCTCCATTTATGAAGTAATGCCATTTTATCCGATTAATCTGGGTATTACTTTCATACACCATCGTCTGTTTTATAATAACCTCTCTTCCATCCTTGGTTACATATTCTGCAATAATCTTTTCTTCCGTTTCCGATTGAACGATGTATTTAATATTGGGATTGAAACAATCAAATAAGAAATATCCATCTTTTTTAAGATTTTTCTTTACATTGGTCATTACCCTAAAAAAATCTTGATTATCGTATAAATGATGAATAGAATTGAACGGAATGAAAATAGTATCATAGACCTCAGGTAAATCCAGAAACCTCATGTCAGATTCGATAAACTTTATAGAAGCGTCAATTTCATCCGCTTTTATTTGGGCTTGTTCTAACATAGTTACACTATTATCAACACCAACAATATTATAGCCTTCTTTTGCAAGAGGAATAGTAAGTCTACCTGTACCACAGCATAACTCAAGAATACGTCCATCCTTCTTTTTTTCCAACCAACGTGAATAAAATGGCAAATCAGCTATTTCTGTATTCATGCCATCATAAATATTACCGTCGTAGACTAAACTTCCTACTGCATATTTTCTTTCCATTTTTTTGGTTGAATTATGTTAATCTTTTCATCCACGTGCCATCTTCAAAGAGCATATCTGGTGCTCCAAAAATCTCATTAACTGCTTTGACAACACCCGGCCATTCTTCTTGGTAATCGTGACCTGCAATTATTGATTTGCACTTGGGGAGGAATAATTCAATATTGGCTTTGACATCACTATAAGTATGTCTGGCATCTATATAAATCAAATCAAAGTATTTGTCTTTAAATTTATGCACAGCATCTTCACAATATTCCTTATGCAATATAATGTTATTAAAGTATCTTGTATTGATTTTGAATTCTTTTTCTACATCTACCCACTTTCTATCGGAGATATCATTAAATTCCTCTAACCCATTGTAAGGATCTATGCAATGAATTTCATCAAAAATTAATTGTGATGCGAAAATGAAAGTCGATTCACCCATGTAGGAACCAATTTCACACATAATTAAGGGTTCCTTTCTTTCCAATTCAGAAGAGACAACCTGGCAAAAACTGCTTAAGCCATTGAAATATTTATTTGAATTACTAGTATTCCATTCCGGAATAGGATTAAATCTTAAAGTGTTCATTTTAAATTATTTTAACAATTAGTGATTTTTTGTGGTTAATATTTGACGAATCTTGCTTAATTGATTTGTTGTGATCAATAAGCATAACTTCTTTGATGGAATAAAATATTACCTGGACTCTTCTTGAGATATCGTAAAGGCGAAAGCAAGGTATACGGGAAATTTTACTCAGAGTATTTTATTCCCAAGATTTGGCGCATACTATTGGCATTAAGTTTATGAACTCATAAAACCGTAGTATTTATTAATTCTACAATTTGTTCTGTTTCACTGTTTAAAAAGAAATGTCCCCCATTGAAATAATAAATGGCACATAAGCCAGTTGTGTGTCGCTTCCAGCCATCAGCTTGTTCGGGAGTGATTTCTTCATCTTTTCCCAGTAAAACAGAAATATTGAATTCAAATGGTTCTATTTCTCTATCGTGAAATGAAACATCAGCTAGTTTGAAATCTTGTCGCAACATGGGTAGCATAAAATCCATTAGCGCCTTATGCTCGAAAAATTCTGGAGGTGTTCCCCCGAGCTTGAGTACTTCTTCTTTAAATTCTTCATGATCCATCAAATGATATTTCTTTTCCTTTTCGTCTTTTACATGCGGAGCTTTTCTTCCGGAAAAAAACACGTGTTTTGGTCTGGGCAGTTTCATGAGCTTAATTTTACGAATCAACTCATAAGCAATTAGTGCCCCCATGCTATGTCCAAAGAACACATAATTATGACCTGTAATATCATTTTTTATTTGATTGAACATGTCATCAACGGCATCATCTATGCTATCATAAAAGGAATCTTTGATTCTTTTCCCTCTTCCAGCTAACTCTATAGGTATTAGTTCTATAGATGGGTTTAAAAATTCACTCCAGTTTTTATAAATTATCGCCGATCCGCCAGCATATGGAAAACAAAACAGTTTAAGTTTGGACATTAATTCAATATTTTTCTATATAGATTATGGTTATACTTCTTAACTAACTTGTTGTAATAGCACAAACGTTATTGACTAATCTAATTCCTATTTCTTTACTATTTAAATGGGGCGACTACTGAGAAATAGGAGCACCTGAACATGGCTAATATCACCAATTAAAAATGCCAACCTAAATTTGAGCGCACAAATCTATCATATATTCAAGTGGACTTCGAAGCGAGGATCCGGACGAAGCGGTATGGTCAAAGGCATTGGCCAGCTTGGAAAAGGTAACGGTCTGCAACTTGCAAAGGGCTCAGAGCGCAAGCGATATCAGCTTTGCCCGGGCCAAGTTCATCTTTCCCTAGAAATGTCGGTCCAAATTGCTTTTATAAAAAAATATTTGTTTCAGACTAACTTGATTAAATCAAAAGTTTTCATAACTTCTCTTTTAAAATATTCAGAGACGGCTTTAATAGTTTCCTTTTTAACCTTGTCATCTCGAAACCTCCATTTTGACATAATATATCCGTTCTGATATAATGTGCTATAAGTTTCCAACAGCATACTTTGTTTATAATCAACCTCCTCGAAAACTTCTATTTTTCTTTCAAAATTGGAAAACTTAACATCACTAATTTCAAAATTGATATATCCACAAAGTTTCTCTTGGACATCTCTTTCATTAGAAAAATAGATATACCTATTTGATATAATGTTTTCTGAAAGCTTATAAATTTTATTTGTTATTGACTTCAACTCCTCTATATCCGTATTACAAATACTGCCATCAAGTTCATAAAACACTTCTCCGCACAAATCTCCTATTGTTTTTATCGCATATTTAGATTTTCTTTTCTCTAATAGTATGATTAATAATTCCAAATGATGGAAGAATTTAGACATACAATTGGCATAAGCACTGACAATTATACCTAAAAGAGAAATTCCCAATTTAGTATTGAAATTTCCTAAGTCTCCAATGTAAAATAATGAATGATATTGTAGGGCTGATTCAGACAAAAAATATTGGGATTGAGGAGTTTCTTGTGATAAACTAAATTCTCTTAATAAATTCTCAATACTTGTTAAATCAATCCGTAATTCTGTGTAATTGAAAAATGGCGTTTTATCCCTTTTTTTAAAATTCTCCTTTGAAAAGGATATTAAACTTGAATAATTTTTTATCAAATCTTCATTTTCATATTTGGCATATTTATCGAATTGATAGTGATCATTTCCCCAATCTTTCTGAGGATTAACATAGAAACTCGTTAATTCATCAATCAAAATTCGATAACTTATTCCTGCACAATGTACATGATTGATATAAAGTTTAAACAATCTAGAGTTACCATCATCAAAAATATAGAAGGAAATTAGAGGTCCTTCACTAATCAAAATATTTTCATTATAATTTCTTTTATTTTCTATTTCTTGTTGAATATTTTTGGTTATTACATAAGAGACTTTGAATAAATCAGAATCTTTATTTAAGACATGACAATAGACTAAGCCTGTTTCATCTTGTCTATAGACAGTCCGAAGAATTTCCCACTTTTCAATTAACTTACTTACTGCAAGCTCAATACGTGGTACACTCATTTGTTGGATATTTATTTCAAACTCAAGTAATACATTTTTAAGTTTTTTTGAATGAGCCCAATATCCTATCTGCTTAACTGTAGGCAAATATGTTTTTTCCATTATTTATATTTAATAATGAGTGGAATAGCTAGTAAAAACTGTGCTATTTTTTTTACGCCACATTTAACATTTCGTTTCTTAATTCTTTTTCAATTTCTAAAGGAGTTTTGTAACCTAAAGAAGAATATAATCCTCGATACAGAAATTAAGTTCATTATAATATTTGAATCTATATAAAATCAAATTGCTCATCCGTGTTATTTATAAATGCAGCAATTTCCTTAATGGTAGGATTTGCATAAAAATCTTGTATTTTAATACTCTTTCCAGTCTTATCGTTATAAACAGATATCAAACGCATCATGGTTAGACTATTTCCTCCGAGCATGAAAAAATCATCTTCAATTCCTACCCTTTTTATTCCTAGTATTTCTTGCCAAATTTTTGCAAGTAGTTTTTCTTCTTTCGTTCTAGGCGCTACATACTCATTTTTTAAATCTGGCCTTTCGCTAAAGTTCTTTTTTTCCTGACTACTATTTAATTTAGCACCATTAACTCCAATCCAGTCATAAATACTTTTCTCCTTGCTTTCATTTTGCGAACTCGCATTCGATATTAATCCGTTTAAATTGCTCGTCGAAACAATAACTTGAGATAAATTGACATTTAGTACTCGGTCAAATATTTTGACGCCTTCTTTAGGCAATATGCCATTGCTTAAATCTATTTTTAGACTTTCATCGAGTTTTTTAACACTTTCTTCAGCCATTCCTACTTCTTGCCATGCGTCCCAATTAATACTTGTTACAAAAGAGCTATTTATAAATTGATATTTTGCAACCTTATCAAGAAAATTATTTGCAGCACAATAAGCTACCTGCCCCATTTGTGCAAGTATAGAGGATATAGATGAATAGAAAACGCATATATCTAATTGTTTGTTCTTAAAAACAGTTTGTAACGCTATGGTTCCTCTTACTTTAGCACTAAACACTTTTTCTGATTGTGTCTTATCTCTAAATGCTAATAAGCTCCCATCTGCTATTCCTGCAGCATGAATCACGCCATGAATCTGTCCGAACAGCTCTTCCGCCTCTTGGACGACTTGTAGCATCTGTTCTTCATTGGCCACATCTCCCTTGCAGACAAGTACTTCTCCGCCTTTGGCC
>NZ_JBHULB010000075.1:0-43928 GCF_042684265.1 Croceitalea marina
TCTTTAAAATGTAATCTACAGGCCTCCTCGTCCCCGAAATGAGCACTAAACGTAAATAAATTCATAAGCCAAGTGATTTAGGTTCAGTCAAATATAATAAATTATGAGTAATTACGGATATTCAAATTTCTTTTTTATGTATAACTAAGATAGCGAATTAAAGGCTTTAAACTTTTTGGCAATGAATAACGATGCATAGATTATTTATATCAGTAGTAAAGAATAAGTAATCTTCGCCCCCATCTTTAATTTTTAGTTTTTTACGAATAGTAGCTACAGCTTCTGGGAAGTTACGCGTGGTAACATTCGCTTTGTTAATGGCGAGCTTTAACACAGCTTTTTTGTTATAAGGCACGACAGTTTTTATTTTAAAGACCCGTCCAGGGAAATCTACAAGAGTATCAGAAGTATATAAGTGCGAATGTTCATGAAGTTTTTGTAATCCTAAAGCTTTTCCAACAGACTTAAATCCTCCAGATTTTAAGATAGCGGCGTTGGGTTCGTAGAGATAGGTAGCTGGCAAACTTAATTTAGAAAGCGCCTTTTTTTCTTCAGAAAGTTTAAAGTTAAAATGCTGTTGACCTTCTTTGAGAAGATTAACAGTTTTCAGTTTTATGTCTCCCTCATATTCTTTTTCTAAAATCCATAGCAATTCTTTTACTTCATTCTTTACGGCAACAACATGAATTTCTTTTACAAATTGCAGTTCTAAAATTCCTTGTTTAATATCTAAAAGGGGAGCGCTTTTTATCAAGACATTTTTAGTCTTTTCAAAAATCGCATCCAACTCATCTGGAATATTCGGCAAACAATCTTTTAATAAAAACACTTTTCCTTTGGCTTCATTTCGGCGCGAAGGGTCAGCAAAAACCCAATCAAAATTAGTATCAGAATGGCGTAAAGATTCCACGCCATTTTCAGCTTTAAAAGTGATGTTTTTTACATCTAGAATTTTAAAATTATGAGTTGCTATTTTGGATAGATTTTGGTCCAATTCGCAATGGGTAATTGTGCTCATTTTCTTGGAGAAAAAATAGCTGTCCACACCCAACCCACCGGTGACGTCTAAGAGCGTTTTTCCGTGTACTAAACTAGCTTTGTATTCTGCTGTTTGCTCCGAACTGGTCTGTTCAATATTCAGTTTATTCGGGTAGTATAGTAGAGGAACAGTAAACCAAGTAGGGAGCTTGCTTTGACATTTTTTTTTCGCTTCGAGCTGTTCTGCAAGTTCTTTTTGAGAAACACCCTCAAATTGTTGTTTTTTTAGCAAAACTGACATGATGTCAGCATTCCAATTATTTTGTATAAATTCTTGAACACCAGTGTTTAAAATACTTTTATTCAAACTAAAGCTATAAATTCTTAGTTAACTTCTTAACAAAGCTGTTTTCACTTAAAAATTCCTTTAAAACAACTTTAATTGCGGTGTATCCTGGTACGGCAATCACCATTCCTACTACTCCGAATAAAAGTCCTGCAATGATGATGATCAAGAAAATTTCTAAGGGATGCGACTTCACAGAATTTGAAAAAATAAAGGGTTGTGAAAAGAAATTATCTACAAGTTGCCCCACAGTTAAACCGATAAAAACATACAGCGCTTTAGGTAAAATCACCGAGCTGAAATCCATACCTAAATTACTGGTCATGGTCAGGGTAATCATAAGTACTCCACCAATGATCGGACCCACGTATGGAATGATGTTAAAAAGCGCACATAAAAATGCAATTACAATGGCATTTTCTACGCCGACAATTAAGAGGGTAATGGTGTAAATAACAAACAAAATAAATAGCTGTAAAAGTATGCCGCCAAAGTAGCGCGATAATAAATTATTTATCTTGTCTATCGATTTTACCATGTTACCTTCTTTGTTGTCTGGAACGAAAGTTAGAATTCCGTTTTGAAATAATTTACTATCCTTTAAAAAGAAAAAAGAGATAAATAGAACGGAGAAAAGCCCAACGCTAAAATTGCTTAAAACCCCAACCAAAGAGTTTATAAAATCGGGAATAAAATTTAGGTCCATGCCTTCTAAAACATTTTTCTCAATTTCTGAGTCTTCAATGATTTCACTTACATTGGTGGTAGTTATTCCAAAGTAATCTACTATTTGTAGGTAGAGCGTGTTTATATTTGCTTTAAGGTCATCGATATCAAGTAAAGACAAGTTCTTGCTTTGTTCAGTAATAAGTGGAACAAATAGGGCTAGAATGCCAATAAACACACCCAACATTAAAAGCATGGTTAATATTACGGCCAAGAGGTTGGGAAATTTAAGTTTTCGCCTTAGAAACAGAACTATTGGCCTCCCTAAAAGTGCGATGACCGCTGCAATGGCCAAATAGGCCAATACCGACTGAATCTTAAACAAAAAATATCCTACAAGAACAATAGCCGTTAAGATAAAAACAGCCCTTAGAATTCCGTTTGCAATGGTTTTTGAGGTCATTTTCAGGATTTGAATGCGTAAGCTACAATATTTGCTCCCATTTGCAAGGCTTTTAAGCGAATTGCTTCTGGGTCGTTATGTACCGATGGGTCTTCCCAACCATCACCTAAATCACTCTCAAATGTAAATAGCAGCAAGAGTCGCCCTTCATGAAAGTAACCGAATGCCTGTGGTCTTTTGCCATCATGTTCGTGAATTTTAGGTAGCCCTTCGGGGAATTTGTATTTCTGGCTGAATATGGGGTGGTCGGCTCCAAGTTCTTCCAACTGTTTATCAGGAAAAACCTTTAAAAGCTCTCTTTTCAAGTAAGGTTCCATGCCATAATTATCATCAATATGTAAAAAACCACCCGATAAAAGATAAGTTCGCAGGTTTTGAGCTTCTTCATCACTAAAGAACACATTGCCATGACCCGTCATATGCAAAAAAGGATATTGAAAAATGGCAACACTACCTATCGCTACAGTTTCAGGTTTGTACTTAATTTTTGTGTCAATATTTTGGTTGCAAAAACGAATTAGGTTGGGCAATGCTGTTGGGTTAGAATACCAATCACCACCTCCGCCGTATTTGAGTATGGCTATTTCTTGTGAAGTAACCGAGTTAATCACAAAAAAAGTTAAAATAAAGGATGCTAGGGTAAGGTATTTCATGTATTGCCGAATAACTTATTAATTCAAAAATACTGTATTTCATGTATAAAAAAATCATAATTCCGACACTGGTACTAACAGGTATTTTCTTTTTGGCCTTAATGAACCTATCTCATAAAACTCATGATGAAGCTTTAAAAACCGATGTGAACGCTGCGTATGAACCTATAATTGTTTTAGAACTTTTTACTTCACAGGGTTGTTCAAGTTGCCCACCGGCCGATGTACTTTTAAATAAAGTGAAAGCGCAATACCCAAACAAGGTGTTTGCTCTTTCGTATCATGTAGATTATTGGAATTATATCGGATGGGAAGACCCCTTCAGCAAAGCTATTTATACCAAGAAACAACGTTCTTACAATCAAAAATTCAAATACAGAAGTAATTACACGCCGCAATTGGTGGTAAATGGCAAGGAACATTTTGTAGGTTCTGACGGTGCCAAGCTAACGAACAAAATTAGGGAGTATGGTTCACTGCAATCTGAAAATACCATAACACTCTCTAAAATAGAAGAAAAAGGAACAACAATAACTTTTGATTATAACATTGAAGGTGAACTTAAGGGCAAACAGCTACGCGCGGTTCTGGTACTGGATGAACGTACGACTTCTGTAAAAAGAGGAGAAAATAGGAACCGAACCCTTAAAAATTCCAATATTGTTGTGGCCGAAAAGTATCTTGAGCTTAAAAATAAGAATGGAGAAGGTGCCATAACAATCCCGAGCATTGTCTCATCAAAAGATAAAGTAACATTGTTGTTACTTACTGAAAATGAGGTGGCCGATATTACCGGGGCGACAAAAATTGGAGTTTGATACTTTTATTAGAAAAGATTACAAAGTTTATCTAAAACTAGACTTCAACTTCTTTCTCATACCTAATTTAGTCTCTTAAGTACTATTTTTCAGGAGGATTTATTTGGTTGTTTTCGAGAAAAAAAGAATTATATTACAAGAAATTCAATTTTTTTTTTTGAATGTTTCGCAAAGGCTGATATGTCATATTTAAAATTTATTTCACTTTTTGGAGCTATTTTTTTGGTGAACGCCTGCGCAAATAAAACTCTAGATACGATAAATATTGAACTTTACTTAAGCCTTCACAATGAGCAGATTGCATTTAAATCTGGAAACGTAGAATTCCCATTTTACTTTCTTGAAAAGGACTATCCGGATTATTTCAATTTTCAAAATTTCAAATCTCCCGAAGGTTTTACTGACTCAAAACACAAATACATAACAACTAGCCATTTTGATTACTCCAAGTCGGCTAGTTATTTTGGTGAAGAGCATAAATTTAAAGAACCCAACTTTGAAGTAAAGGAGCAGGAAAACCAAACTTTTTTTTCTTTTTTGACAACCATGAATGTTTTAACCGATGACAAACAAATTTTATTGATTGATATTAATAATGATAAAAGTTTTGAGGACGAAGTAGTTTATGTTAGAGAAAAAAATAAATTCAAGAGTATTGATAATAAAACACCAGTTCTAAATTACAATCAGTTTTTCTACACAAAAAATGGATTTGAAAGTTATAATCGAATTATTGAAATCCAACCATACAATGGCAAATTTCTGTATTATCGGTTAAAAGATACTATGGCAAGAAAAATGGCCGTTGTTGGTCTTTTAAAAGATTACTGGAGAGGAAAATTCAGTGTTGATAATAATACTTATGAAATAGTAGCGCAAGGATTTAATTCGAACAATATAGAATTCTTGATTAAAGATGAAAATTTAAAATTTAGTAAAAATGATGAGTATTATAATACAAACTATAGGTATCAGATGAATGATACGATTTTATTAAACTCTAAGGCTTATAAAATAGACACTTTAAGTTTTTTTGATGATAACCCTAGTACAATAACCTTAAGTCATGTTCCTAACTATAAACCAAGAGGTTTTGGTTTTAGAATTGGTGAAGAAATCGGAAATATATTGCTGTTATCGCTCAAGAACGAGAACGTGGCAATAAATAAGGTTTATGATAAGAGCGATTTAACCATTTTTTACTTTTGGGGTACTTGGTGTATACCGTGTAGAGAGACTACTGACTATCTAATTAGACTTCGTGAAAAATATCCCGTAGAAATCAATGTTGTTGGTATTGCTTATGAAAAGAATATGGAGACCTTAATTGCCTACGAAGACAAGAAGGGCAAAAATTGGCAGAATTTTTTCACAAAAAGTGAATACAACCCAAACTCAATAACTCAAAAACTCAGAATAGATGGATTCCCTTCTTTTATCGCCATAGATAAAAAAGGAATTATACACTTACGGGGTAGTGGGCTAGATGCTTTTAAACAAATTGAAGAACTCATATCTAACAATTAACTATTGTAATAGGTATTTAGCTATTGATTATAGCTACAACCGTACAAGCATAAATAGCCGCGGTTTCGGTACGTAAGCGGTTTCTTCCGAGGGAAACAGGAGTGAAACCAGTATCGTAGGCGAGTTGTATTTCGTTAGAGGAAAAATCACCTTCGGGCCCGATGAGAATTACAACGTCCTTGTCAGCTGCCAATCGCCTTTTTAATTCCGCTTTTTCTTCGTCTTCACAATGGGCAATGAATTTTAAGTCACCGGTGACATTCTTTAAAAAGTCTTCATAAGAGGTTAACGGATTTAGTTTAGGAAGAAAGGTTTGTAGTGATTGCTTCATCGCCGATTGAAGCACTTTTTCAAGCCTTTCGGGTTTAATGACCTTACGTTCAGAGTGTTCGCAGAGAATAGGCGTAATTTCATTGACACCGATTTCAGTTGCTTTCTCTAAAAACCATTCAAAACGATCGTTCATTTTAGTCGGGGCCACGGCTAAATGCAAACTGTGCAATCTTGGGATGGTTTTTTCAGTTGAAGTTATTTGAGCTTTACACTTTTTAGGGTTGGCATCTATAATCTTGGCTTCAAAGAGATAGCCTTTACCATTAGTAATTTGTAAAATATCATTTTCTTTTTTTCGCAGCACTTTAACAATGTGCTTACTTTCTTCCGTAGGAAAGTGAAATTGTTTAAAACTATTATCTAACGAGGCATTATAAAAGAGTTGCATCAGGCTTTTTTCTTTGTGTGTTTTTCGATTTCAAAAAGTAATGATTTTTTCACAGTTGGCCATTCACTTTGGATAATTGAGAAAACTACGGTATCCCTAAAACTTCCATCAATATTAATTCTGTGATTTCTAAGTACTCCATCTTGTTTAGCCCCTAAACGTGTGATAGCATTTCTAGAGGCATAGTTGAACCAATTCGTTCGAAATTCAACGGCAATGGCATCTAACTCTTCAAAAGCATGTTGCAATAGTAAAAGCTTGCAAATGGTATTGACCCCTGTTCGTTGATATGACTTGGCATACCAAGTATAACCAATCTCTAAATGTTTATTTTCAACTTCGATATTACAAAAACGTGTTGCACCAATAATGGTGTTCGTTTTCATATCTACCACCACAAAAGGGAGTGATTTTTTCATCTTTTGCTGTTCGAGTGCAGTGGAAATGTAGTTATCAATATTTTCTTTGGATGGAACACTGGTAACCCATAAATTCCATAGTTCACCGTCGGAAGCGGCCTTTAGAAGATCTTCTTTATGTTCTTTTTTTAATGGAATTAATTGTATACCATTTAGCTCCAACTCTATTTTCTGCAACCACTTTTCCATTTTTTAAGAGCTTAATTTATATCGGGCTTTTGCCGCTATATTCTGTTCTGCAAAATCTTTTTCCAAGAATTTAAAATGGCCTACAATACCGATCATAGCTGCATTATCCGTACAATATTCAAATTTTGGAATATAGGTTTTCCAACCGAATTCTTCTTCCGCATTTGCAAGACGAGATCGTATACCTGAGTTTGCGGCGACTCCACCACCAATCGCTATTCGTTTCACCCCGGTTTGCTTAACGGCAAGTTTTAATTTGTCCATTAAAATTTCTAGAATGGTAAATTGAATTGAGGCACAGATATCGGCTAGGTTCTCAGTAACAAATTCAGAATTTTCTTTGGTCTTTTTTTGAATAAAATATAGAATACTTGTTTTAAGTCCACTAAAACTAAAATTGAGCCCATCAACCTTTGGTTTTGGAAATTCAAAAGCTTTTTCGTTACCAAGTTTGGCGTACTTATCAATAAGTGGTCCACCAGGGTAAGGTAAACCCAGTAGTTTAGCACTTTTATCAAAAGCTTCTCCAACGGCATCGTCTAAGGTTTCTCCGATAATTTCCATTTCAAAATAGCTCTTTACCAATACAATTTGGGTATGCCCTCCACTAATGGTCATGGCGAGAAAAGGAAAATCCGGACTTTCCTGTTCCCTGTCTTCTATAAAATGGGCCAAAATATGCGCCTGCATGTGATTTACTTCAATTAATGGAATAGCTAGACCTAACGATAAAGATTTGGCGAAAGAAGCGCCTACCAATAACGAACCCATTAATCCCGGCCCTCTAGTAAATGCTATGGCGGATAGTTGTTTTTTATCGATATTTGCCTGAGCCAACGCCTGATGTACAACTGGAACTATATTTTGCTGATGTGCCCTCGATGCTAATTCGGGTACGACACCACCATATTTTTGATGTATTTCTTGCGTGGCCACTACATTGCTGAGCACTTTTTTATTGCAAAGCACTGCAGCTGAGGTATCATCACACGATGATTCAATGGCGAGAATGAAATTTTCTTGATTTTTCACCTATTTTGGAACAAAAGTTGGGTATACAAAGATAAAGGGTAAAGCGCTATCAAAAAACTGAAAAAAATACTACTTCGAGCCTTGCTGGCACTTCTAATTCTTGGGGTTTTGATTTCTGTGCTATTTTCTTTACCCATTGTACAGACGCGTATTGCCAAATATGCCACAGATAGTATCAATCAAGAGTTTGGTACGAATATCAGCATTGAGCGTATACATTTTTCTCCCTTTTCAATGAGTGCCGATATAAAGGGTATTTATGTAGAAGATTATAGACAAGACACGCTTTTTCATATTCATAAATTAAATACTTCTGTACTGAGCATCAGAAATATGATTAATGGAAATTTAGAATTTGGTGATATAGAGGTAGATCGACTCTATTTCAATATGAAAACCTACTCAGGTGAATCTGATACAAATCTTGATGTTTTTGTAGATAAGTTAGATGATGGAAAACCAAGAGAACCGGGCACACCACCTTTTTTAATGTCGTCTTCTGAAATTACTATGGAAGACAGTAGGTTCAAACTTTCCGATGAAAACCTAGAAAATAAGACCGTTCTAGACTTTAATCAATTAGAAATAAAGGCTAGTGACTTTCAAATAGTCGGTCCAGAAGTTACAATCGGTATTGATGAATTATCGTTGTTAAGTAAACGAGGTTTAAGAATTAATGACTTAAAAACTGATTTCAAATACACAAAAACACAAATGCGCTTTGATGCATTGGCCATTCAAACACCTGAATCTAAGTTAAACGGCAGTCTTGTTTTTGATTACGATAGAGAAGATTTTTCAGATTTTCTAGATAAGGTAAAAGTGAACGCCGAGTTTAACGAATCCCTAGTCGCGTTTAATGAAGTGAATACCTATTTTGATGAGTTCGGGCAAGATATTACGGCCCAATTTTCTGCAAAGACCTCGGGTGTTTTAAACGATTTAATTGTCAAGGAGCTGATTCTAAGGTCTGACAATACAGGTATTAGAGGTGACTTTAAATTTAAGAATCTTTTCAGGCAGACTGAGCCATTTGTGATGGATGCCAATATGGATAATGTTACTTCGAGTTATTACCAGCTTCGTGCTTTGCTACCAAATATTTTAGGTAAAACGATACCTACTTCATTTAAAAAATTCGGTCAATTTACGGTACGTGGTAAAGCAGAGGTTACAGAAACCTCTATTGATGCACAAGTAAACCTTAATACAGCAATAGGCAGTAGTTATTCAGATTTGCAGATGACCAACATTAATAATATTGATGATGCTTCGTATCGTGGCTTAATTTCTTTGACCGATTTTGATCTGGGAGATTTTATAGATGACCCTAAGTTTGGTAAAACATCGCTAGATGTAAATGTTGAAGGAAGGGGTTTTATTGCAGAATATCTTAATACAGAGGCTATTGGCGAAATATATAAACTAGAATTTAATAACTACGAATACAATGATATAAAGGTTTCTGGAATTTTAAAAGACGAGCTTTTTGATGGAAGTTTAATTTGTAATGATAAAAATCTACGTTTCGATTTTGAGGGCTTGGCAGACTTTAGCGAAGAGCGTAATGACTTTAACTTTAGTGCAGATGTTGATTATGCCGATTTAAAGTTGATGAATTTTATAAATGATAGTATTTCCATTTTTAAAGGGGAAGTTAAAATGGATATATCTGGCAATAATTTAGATAATCTGGCCGGAGATATCAAGTTTGAGAATACGACCTATCAAAATAAAAATGAAATATACTTTTTTGATGATTTTGCGGTGTCCTCTTCCTTTGAAAAAGATACTGTAAGAACCATTAAAATAGAGTCTCCGGATATAGTTTCAGGATATTTGAAAGGAAAGTATAGGGTTGCCGAACTTGGCAGGTTATTGCAAAACTCCGTCGGTAGTATTTATACAAATTACAAACCCTATGAGGTTTCCTCTGGTCAGCGTATCAATTTCAATTTTAAGATTTATAACAAGTTCGTCGGGGTGTTTTTTCCTGAAGTCAGCTTAGGGCCAGAGACTTTTATTAGAGGTAATATTGTAGCCGATGAAGGCGATTTTAAGTTAACTTTTAAATCCCCTGCTATTGAAGCCTACAAGAATAAACTAGAAACGGTAGAACTACAAATCGATAATAAAAACCCCTTGTTCAACACCTTTTTGTCTGTAGAAAATATGTCCACGGTTTACTATGACATAAACGAGTTTAATCTGATAAATACCAAACTAAAAGACACCTTATTTTTTAGAACAGAATTTAAGGGTGGTAGTCAATACAATGATGCCTATAACCTTAATTTTTACCACACCTTTAATCAAGAGAATAAGTCTGTGATTGGTTTAAAAAAGTCAGATGTTAGTTTTAAGGACAATAACTGGGTTATTAATGAAGAAGGAAACACAAAAAATAAAATCATCCTTAACAAAAGCTTAGACAGTATTACTATCGAAGAGATAGTAATGAATAACAATAAGCGTGAACAAATTCGTTTAAGAGGCGAATTGGCAGACTCTACCTACAAAGATTTAGAGCTGCAATTTAAAATAGTATCCCTGAACAAGATTACACCAGCAATCGATAGTTTAAAATTAGATGGTCAAGTAGATGGATTCTTAAATATTTTACAGAAAGATGGTAAATACCTTCCAACATCAAGTTTAAATGTAAAAGATTTTGCAGTGAATAAGATGAATCTTGGTGATTTGGAAATGATGATTTTTGGTAACAATGACCTTTCTGAATACGGGGTGAACACTTGGTTGCGAAAAGATGGTGTTGAAAAGATGAATATAAATGGAAAGGTCTATGACGCCAAAGAAACTACTTTTGATCTAACGGCTTCATTTAATGACTTTAGTTTAGAACCCTTTGCGCCTTTAGGTGAAGATATCATTTCAAATATCAGGGGCACTGTAAGTGGAAGCGCTAAGGTTACCGGTAATGCCAGAAACCCAAATTTTGATGGAGAATTGCTTCTAAACGATGCCGGAATTGGGATACCTTACCTAAATGTGGATTATGATTTTGCACCAAGATCTAGAGTAACCTTAGCGGAGCAGTCTTTTAATTTTGAAAATATACTGCTTACTGATATTACGGAGAATACGCAAGGGACCTTAGATGGAAGTATTTCGCATACGGCATTCGATGATTGGGTTCTTGATTTGAATCTAGATACAAATAATGATCGTTTTTTAATTTTAAATACAGAATTTAACGAAGATGCATTGTACTACGGAACCGGTTTTGTTAACGGTACCGGTAGCATATCAGGTTCGACCAACGCATTGAACATTAATTTTGAGGGGTCGACTGCCAAGGGTAGTGCACTTAAAATACCCTTAAGTGATATAACAGCAGTTGGAGATTATTCTTTTATCAATTTCATCGACAAAAATCAAGTAGAATCTTTTGAAGAAGAGCGTGTTCTTGATGATTACCAGGGCATCGAAATGAACTTTGATTTAGATGTCACCCCTGATGCAGAAGTCGAAATTGTAATTGATCAGAATAGCGGTAGCTCATTAAAGGGTACTGGCTCGGGCCTTTTGTTGATGGAAATTAATACCAATGGAAAGTTTAATATGTACGGGCAGTTTATTGTTGTTACGGGGGAGTACAATTTTAAACGCGCAGGTCTCATAGATAAAAAGTTTACCGTAAGACCCGGAGGCACTGTAAATTGGGAAGGAGATCCACTGAAGGCCACACTTGATATGGAAGCCGTTTATGCATTAAATGCAAACCCGGCCCCTTTATTGGATGGTAACAATTTTCAAGGACGCATACCTACTGAAGTTGTCATACGGCTAAATGGAGAATTAGAAAATTCTCAAATAGACTTTGATATCGAGTTTCCAGGTACGAATTCCGTGGTGCAATCCGAACTTGAATATAGGTTGCAAGATCCAACAATTAAAAGTGACAATGCCTTCTTTTTATTAGCGCAAGGAACATTCGTCAATCAAGAAACCGCAGGCTTAAACCAACAAGCTGTCACAGGAAATTTGATTCAAACAGCCTCTGGGCTGTTAAATCAGGTACTCACGGGCAATAATGATAAGTTAAATTTCGGTGTTTCTTATGAACAAGGTTTTTTAGATAATGAATCTGGCATAAATACTGAGGACCGGTTCGGTTTTACGGTTTCCACCCAGATTAGCGATAAAATATTAATAAATGGTAGAGTAGGGGTTCCGGTTGGCGGGGTATCAGAAACCGTGGTAGCCGGTGATGTTGAGGTTCAGGTTTTATTAAATGAAGAAGGAACATTAAGCGCTAAAATTTTTAATAGGGAAAATCAGTTACAGCAATTCATTGGTGAGCGACAAGGGTATACCCAAGGGCTCGGATTATCGTATCAAGTAGATTTTGATACTTTCAAAGAACTGATGCGAAAAGTCTTTAAGAAAAAAGAAAAAGAAATAGAAAAACCTAAAGAAGTTACTACACCAAATAACATTATGGGTAAGGATAGTCTAATCCGTTTTTATACCAAAAAGGAACTTCCTAAGCGCTAAAAATGCCACTAAAAAAATTAAAATGACAAAAAACACCAAACGAAAACGTTTGAGTTGTTTATGCATTGATAAATAGACTAATACAGCGTTCTTTTATTGAAATAAGTTTCCTAGTTTTGATATTTCAATTTTTGAAATGACCAAAAAAATCAAGAAAATAGCAGTTTTCACTTCTGGGGGAGATTCCCCAGGAATGAACGCAGCAATACGCTCTGTTGTTCGTGCATGTGCCTTTATGAAGTTGGAATGTGTTGCAATTTATAGAGGCTACCAAGGAATGATAGATGGTGATTTTAAACCAGTGAATGCGCGTAGCGTAAACAATATCATTAATAAAGGGGGAACAGTCTTAAAATCTGCCCGTTGTGAGGAATTTAGAACTCCAGAAGGAAGAAAAAAAGCCCATGAACAATTGGTTAAAGCGGGAATCGATGCCTTTGTGGTAATTGGCGGTAATGGAAGTTTTGCCGGAGCCCAACTTTTTAATGAAGAATTTGATTTTCCTGTAATGGGTATTCCCGGAACTATTGATAATGATATCATAGGTACTTCATATACCATTGGTTTTGATACTGCAATAAATACCGTAGTTGAGGTTATAGATAAAATTAGGGATACCGCCAGTTCGCATAATCGTCTGTTCTTTATTGAAGTTATGGGGCGTGATGTTGGGCATATTGCCTTGAATGCGGGCGTTGGTGCAGGTGCTGAAGAGATATTGATTCCTGAGCAGAATTTAGGTTTAGAAAGGTTGCTCGATTCGTTGAAGCGAAGCAAAAAATCTGGTAAGTCTTCAAGTATTGTAATAGTTGCGGAAGGTGACAAAACAGGTAAGAATGTTTTTGAACTTAAAGAATACGTAGAAGAGCATTTACCCATATACGATGTTAGGGTATCCGTTTTAGGTCACATGCAGCGTGGTGGTAATCCGACTTGTTTTGATAGGGTTTTGGCCAGTAGAATGGGTGTAAAGGCTGTTGAGGCCTTAATTGAAGGTAAATCAAACTACATGGTTGGTATTCGTGATACCAAATTGGTTTTGGTACCTATAAAAGAAGCTATTAGCGCACATACCGCTATAGATGAAGAACTCATACGGGTTTCTGATATAATGACAATTTAATTAAACTTTAAAAATAGAATAATGGCACAAGTTAAAATTGGTATAAATGGATTTGGTAGAATTGGTCGATTGGTCTTTAGGGCTTCGGTAAAAAGAGATAATGTTGACGTTGTAGCCATAAACGACTTGTTAGACGTTGAACATTTAGCGTATTTATTAAAATACGATTCTGTTCATGGTAGATTTGATGGCACTGTGGCTGTAAAAGATGGACATTTGGTAGTCAATGGAAAAACAATCCGAATTACTGCTGAAAGAGATCCGAAAAATCTAAAATGGGATGAAGCCGGGGCTGATATCGTGGCAGAATGCACAGGTATCTTTACTACGATGGAAACTGCACAATATCATATTGATGGTGGTGCCAAAAAAGTAGTAATCTCTGCACCATCTAAAGATGCCCCTATGTTTGTAATGGGTGTAAACCATAAAGATGTTAAGGCTTCTGATAAGATTGTTTCAAATGCTTCATGTACGACAAACTGTTTGGCCCCTTTAGCTAAAGTTTTAGATGATAACTTCGGAATTGAAGAAGGTTTAATGACAACGGTTCACGCTACTACGGCTACACAGTTAACTGTAGACGGACCTTCTAAAAAAGATTATCGTGGTGGTAGAAGTGCCATGCTAAATATTATACCAGCATCTACAGGGGCTGCAAAAGCGGTTACAAAAGTAATTCCTGCTTTACAAGGAAAATTGACAGGAATGGCCTTTAGGGTGCCTACAGCTGATGTTTCTGTTGTTGATTTAACGGTTCGATTAGAAAAAGAAACCTCTTATGAAGAAATCAAAAAAGTCTTTAAAGCTGCTTCTGAAGGAGAGATGAAAGGGGTATTAGGTTACACTGACGACGCCGTTGTGTCTCAAGATTTTGTTTCAGATACGCATACAAGTATTTTTGATGCTGGAGCTGGTATTGAATTGAATTCTAAATTCTTCAAACTTATTTCTTGGTATGACAATGAGGCCGGGTTCTCAAATAAGATGGTAGACCTTGCAAAGCATGTTGCAAGTCTGTAAATAAGACACTTTAACTATTCCTGAAAATTATGAGGACTAAATTCATTATTTTCAGGAATATTTATTTTAAAACATATGATTTTAATTGTAGATAGTGGTGCTACTAAGTCGGATTGGATAGCTTTAGATAGTAAAGGGGAGCAACTTTTTGTTACCCAAACCTTAGGTCTAAGTCCAGAGGTATTAACTAGAGAAGTTATTGAAGATCGTTTAGCAAATAATTTTGAATTAGCCAAGAACAGAGCAGAGGTTACCAACCTTTATTTCTATGGAGCCGGTTGCGGTACTGATAGAATGAAAAAGTTTCTGAAAGAAATTTTTAACGATTTTTTCCCCAAAGCTAAAAGCGAAGTAAGAGAAGATACCTATGCCGCCATATACTCTACGACTAAAATAGGTCATCAGGGTATTGTATGTATTCTGGGCACAGGGTCTAATTGTAGTTATTATGATGGGCATCAACTGTTTCAAAAAGTAACCTCTTTGGGCTATATTTTAATGGATGATGGAAGTGGTAATTTCTTTGGGCGAAAACTATTGAGAGATTATTATTTTCATAAAATGCCGCAAGATCTGGGTATAAAATTCGCCAAAGAATATGAGTTGGATGCCGATGTAATAAAAGATCACTTGTACAAGCAGCCCAACCCCAATACGTATTTGGCAACATTCGCCAAATTCATTGTAGAAAACAAAGAACATCCTTACTGCAGAGGGGTTATTGATAAGGGATTTCAGCAGTTCGTAAACAATTACATTATGCAGTTTGAACTTGCCACTAAGGTTCCTGTAAATTTTGTAGGCAGTATTGCATATTACTTAAGAGAAGAGCTTGCGACGGTCATCCATCGCAATGATTTAATACTGGGTGTAATTAGGCAAAGACCTATCGATGGCCTTGTAGAGTTTCACAAAAGCACTATTTAACGGCAATCATCGAAATTTCTACATTTACAAATTTGGGTAAATTGGCAACTTCGACAGTTTCCCTTGCCGGAGCGGTATCAACATCGAAATAGGCACCGTAAGCTTCATTGATTTGTGAGAATTGATGCATGTCTTTCACGAAAATCGATGACTTCACTACATTTTCAAAGGTCATCCCAGCTTCCTCTAAAATGGCTTTTAGGTTTTCCATAGATTGGGTAGTTTCCTTTTTAATGTCACCCTCAACAAGCTCACCAGTACTTGGGTCAATAGGAATTTGACCAGAAATATATAGGGTGTCTTTTATTAAAGTTGCCTGATTGTAAGGGCCAATCGGAGCCGGAGCTTTTGAAGTAGTGATTATTTTTTTCATAGTTAAATTTACTAATATTATCTAATACGTTGACTTCTGCTTTCCCATTTCAAATCTTGAAGAATAGAACTGCTGATGCCTATAAAAAAGTCCCAACGTTCATTTCTACCAAAGGGCACCCAATTAAAACGCAAATCAAAACTCTTTAAATTACGTTGAAAACCTAATTGGGTTTGTGCAAATCCTTTGTTTTTAAAGTCATACCCCGATGAAACCCTGACACTCCATCTTGGCGAAGGTGAAATATTACCGGAAAACATTAGCGAGGTATTTCCAAATTCGTTTTGGCGGTTAGAATTGTTATAAGAAGTAGTGAATTGCATACGTAAATCCCAGGGGATGACCGTTCCATAAATTGGATTTTCGATGTCATCCTGATTTTTTTTACTTGACCTATTAAAAGTATCATCGTTTAAACCAAAACCAAAAAGGTCATCCGTACGTCCACCACTACGGGCGCGATACTCGTCGTTCAATTCACTTTCATTGTCCTCTTCGCCGTCTTTATTCTTTTTCTTGAACGTTTCATTGTTAAGGGAATAACTCAGATTCATGCTGGCTCTTGTCAAACGAAGCAGGCTTCCTCCATTAGAAACATTAAATGTATTTATCCTTCTACCATTATTGTCTATGGTATAGGGGTCAAGGCTACCCGAAAAGTTAATGTTCATTTTATTGTTCAGAATACTTGTTCCCCCATTGAAACCAATAGGCGCCAGTTTCAGGGAATCCGCTTCAAAATTATATGCTGTAGAAAAATTAAGGTTACTTAAAAGCTTGATTTTCTTAGGCTCAAGCTTTGTAGAATCTTTATCTCTTACTTTGGCTTCTAAGGTGTTTTGAACCGAGAAACTGATGGAGTTCGATTTATTCAAACTAGGAGCTCCATTCAATGTTCCTTCGAACCGGCTAAAAAGAACTTCTTCGTTATTCAAATCGGTATAGCTGTCATAAAACTGCTCAAAAGAGGGCGTGTATCCCCAACCAATTGAAGGTCGCATTACATGCCGTATTGTTTGTATTTTTTTATCCTCTCCAAAATTGAACGTACCATATAAAGTGGTACCAACACTAGCGCTTAAGCCATATCTGTTATACCGGTCAAAACCATTGATGGTATCAAGAACAACCTCTCGATTACTATCTGGGTCGTTAGGGTCAAGACCTCTTTGAAAGGTTTGGGCCGTCCAGACATCTTCATAATTACCACCGACGGATACGCTAAAATATTTAGCAACCTTGAAATTTGTATTTAATGGGATAGTATGCCTGGCTCCTATTTGGGCATTTTCGAACATCCTACCGGTTAGAAAATCTTCATCATTGGTGCGAATACGATTTTCTGCTCTTAGGTTATATTGAAAGTTGATGTTCTGTATGATCCCTTTCTTGATTCCTTCCCGTTTTGCAAACGGAAAAATTCGCTCCATACTTGCCTGCAAAGTTGGCAAGGTCAACGTAATGTTATCTGCATCCGGGGCTGCATTAGAACTAATATTTTGGTTATGGGTTGCCGTTAAACTTACATTTACGGACGGGTATTCTGGAAATGTCTTGGAATATGAAATTGAACTTGAGAGATTGTTGTTTTGTGTGTTTTGTACGTTAATTTGATTAAACGAATTGGTAAAATACTGACTACTGCCCAAATTTACTTGGGCCGAAAACCTGGAATTGGGACTAGCCTTTGGGTCTTGGCTATGCGATATTTGAATATTGTAAAGCGTAGATCTAGAAAAATCACTAAATCCTTTCTGACTAGTTATTTGATTCTCGTACCTAAAATTAATATTACCCCTATATCGGTATCTTTTGGTATATATGGTTTGCGTTCTAAAACCATAACTACCATTGGTGAAAAAGTCGCCAAGTATACTAAAATCTACATAATCGTTTATTGGAAAATAATATCCGCCATTTTGCACTGCAAATCCCCGATTAGGATCCTGTGTAAAAGTAGGGAAGATCAAACCGCCTGTTCTTCCTGTAGTAAGCGGAAAATAAGCGAAAGGCAATGCAATAGGCGTTGGTACATCTACCAAGTACATGTTACTAAAGCCGGCAATAATTTTTTTGCCGGGCACAAATTTTGCCTTGTTTATTTTTATGTAATAATCGGGGTCAACGGTGTCTTTTGAAGTCGTTAATCTGGCTGATTCTAAGAAATAGACCGAGTCATTTTCTTTTTTAGTGATTTCTGCCAATACTTTCATCGCATCGCTTCCTAAAGAGCCTGCTCCTGCTTGTTGTTCAGTTCTAGAATTCCAAATAAGCGCCTTTTGTGTATCAAAGTTAAATCGAATCGAGTCGGGTATGACCACATTAGTACCTTGTTTAAAGTACGGTAATTGGGTGTAGGTTCCTGTAGAATCTTTTATTCTACCGGCATACACTTCATTTTTTACATAATCCATGATTATGATTCCGGCTTTGAGCTCGGTATCTTGGTAGTAGATTTCAGCTTCGTTGTACAGATAAATTTTATTCTCTTTTTGGCTTAATCGCACATAGTCTTTCGCTTTGTATTTTATCTTATCAAGCAATAAGGGTTTTTTACCTTGAGATGAATCTTGGGTTACAGAATCGACTTGAATGGAATCGTTTAAAATATTTGGTGGAAGTAATGGAGCAACAATGGTATCTTTTACAGCTTTTATAGGTAATGGTGTAATCGGGTCTTCTTGTGCCGATACGTATTGCACACTTGAAACCAGCACGAATAGGAAAAGAAGAAGATGTTTGTTTGCTTGCAACGTGATAAATCCTATTTTTGTAGCAGGTTGGCTTGGTTTTTGAAGCTCAAACTTACATATATTTTTTGTTCTGTTAATCGGACATTACGATAAATTTAACCAAGGCAGAACATTGAAAATGAATAATTCTTATGATTAAAAAACGGTTTTTATCCTTAGTATTTAGTTTACTCTTTTTACTCTTCTCATCTTTTATCAAAAACAGTACCGAAGCACCTACGAAGGATAAATTTATTGTTGTACTTGATGCTGGGCATGGCGGGCATGATCCCGGTAATTTGGGTAATGGTTATTTAGAAAAAAATATTGCACTCTCAATAGTACTTAAAGTTGGAGAACTACTAAAAAAGCAACAAGATATTGAAGTAATTTTTACAAGAGATGATGATACTTTCGTAGATCTTTTCGAAAGAGGACAAATAGCTAATGAGGCAAATGCGAACCTTTTTGTATCCGTTCATTGCGATTCTCACAATTCAGACGCCAATGGAGCGGGCACTTTTGTTTTAGGACTTCATGCCAACAAACAAAATTTTGAAGTTGCTAAAAAAGAAAACTCAGTTATTTATTTAGAAGATAATTACGAGCAAAAATATGCGAAGTACGATATAAACTCGCCAGAGTCTGTGATTGGTCTTACTATTATGCAAGAAGAGTTTTTAGAACAAAGTATTCAGTTGGCCAAGTTGATGCAAGATAATTTTACTGCGAAATTAAAGCGCAAAGATCGTAAGGTAAAGCAAGCAGGTTTTATTGTTCTACACCAAACCTTTATGCCCAGTGTTCTCGTAGAAACAGGATTTTTAACGAATAAAACTGAGGGTGCCTATCTAAATTCCGTCAAAGGTCAAAATCAAATGGCCACTGCTATTGCTAATGCAATTTTAAGCTATAAAGATGGGGTGGACGCTAATCTTATCGAGCAAGAAAATACTTTTGTGACAGAAGATGTTCCTAAAAAAGAAGAGGTTGTAAAAGAAATAAAAGAAGCAGTTACTGTAACGCCCCCGAAAAAGGAGGAAGTTGCAGAAGTTATTGAGAATAGTACTAAATCCATCACAAAGCAGGTGGTGAAAGAAGATACCCCAAAAAAGGAAAAGACGGAGATTGTTGCCGTAGATGATGTTATCTTCAAAGTACAGCTAATGGCCAGTTCAAAAGTGATTCCGCTAGATGGCGATAATTTTAACGGATTGAACACCTTATCCAAAGAACCGGTAAAAAACTTATTCCGTTACATGTACGGCAATACGAATTCATACCTAAAGGCCAAACTACTTAAATCAAATGCTGATGCTAAAGGCTATACCACATCATATATAGTAGCTTATAAAAACGGTACGCGCATTCCTTTGAACGAAGCTATAAAAGCTGTTCCGGCGCAATAGGGACTTGTCTTAAAATTATTCCTAATTTTGTTTATAACAGAAAACTGAACCTTTGAAACTATCAAGAGAAGTTAAAACAGGTCTTATTGTAATTTTAGGTATCCTTTGTGTGATTTTTGGGTACAGCTATTTAAAAGCATCTTCAATTTTTGACGATAGCAAAACTCTTTACGCAGTGTATAATAATATTGGTGGTTTACAGCCAGGCACAGAGGTTGTTATTAATGGATTTAGCGTTGGTAATGTCAATAGTATCCGATTTAAAGACGATACGGGTAAATTACTTGTTACGTTTTCGGTAAGCAGTGATTTTGAATTTTCTAAGAATAGTAGGGCCGAATTGTATGATACCGGTATCATTGGTGGAAAAGGAATACAAATAATTCCGGTATTTGATAATTCGCCGATGGTAAAATCAGGTGATACGCTAAAAGCAAATATTAAACCGGGTCTTACAGCCCTTGTACAAGAAAAATTAACCCCTCTCCAATTAAAGGTTGAGGGTGCGGTATCGAATGCGGACTCGTTACTCATGAATTTCAATGATGTGTTGGATGACCCAACTAAAAGAGAGCTCAGACAAAGTATTGCTGGCTTAAATGCACTGGTGAGAAGTTTTCAGGTTAGCGCCAATGCCATGAACGAGTTATTGGCCGACAACAAAACACAGTTAGATAGTTCAATAAAAAATATAAACACCACTAGCGCTAACTTTGCTAAATTATCAGAATCGCTAGCTGAGGTAGATTTGGCCAAGACAATTAAAAACCTTGAAGCTACCATTACCAATCTCAATAGTTTATTAGGTAAAATACAAAATGGAGAAGGTTCTTTGGGCAAACTGACGAATAACGATGAGCTTTATAATAATTTATCCAATGCTTCACGTGAATTGGATTTATTACTTCAAGATTTTAGGTTAAATCCAAAACGATATGTAAACGTTTCGGTTTTTGGAAAGAAACAAAAAGAATATGAACTTCCTGAAGACGATCCTGCAGCGAAGAACGATAACTAACTGATTTTATGGAATACCTTCCAAACATTCTATTTGCGATTGCACTTTTTTTAGGCATCGGTTTTTTTACTAGAAACGTAAGAAAACTGTCTAGAAATATTAAATTAGGTAGAGATGTAGACGTATCGGACAATAAAGGCCAACGCTGGAAAAATATGGCCAGAATAGCTCTAGGCCAGTCTAAAATGGTGGTTAGGCCTATTGCAGGTTTAATGCATATTATTGTTTATGTTGGCTTTGTCATTATAAATATTGAAGTTCTAGAAATTATTATTGATGGCCTTTTAGGAACACACAGAATATTTGCCCCATTAGGTTCGATATATGATTTTTTAATCGGTTCTTTTGAAATATTGGCCTTTTTGGTCATTGTGGCCGTTGTTGTTTTTTGGCTGAGAAGAAATATCATAAAACTAAAACGCTTTCTAAAGCCAGAGATGGCAGGTTGGCCCAAAAAAGACGGTAACCTAATTCTATATATTGAGTTGGTATTGATGTTTTTGTTTCTTACTATGAATGCCGCAGATTTTCAGTTGCAGCAGCTTGGTGCTGATCATTATACAAAAGCAGGTGCATTTCCGATAAGTCAGTTTATTGCTCCGTTGTTTAATAATCTGTCCGTTTCTTCACTCATAATGCTAGAACGAACGGCATGGTGGTTGCACATTATCGGAATTCTATGTTTTTTGAATTACCTCTATTATTCGAAACATTTACATATTCTATTGGCTTTTCCGAACACGTATTATGGAAAACTTAAGGCGAACGGAGAATTTAATAATGTAGCAGCCGTAACCAAAGAAGTAAAATTGATGATGGACCCCTCTGCAGATCCATTTGCCGCACCTGCAGAAGATGCGGAAGAGCCAGAAAAATTTGGGGCTTCAGATGTAATGGATTTAAGTTGGGTACAGTTGTTAAACGCATACACATGCACTGAATGTGGTAGATGTACTTCAGAATGTCCTGCTAATCAAACAGGTAAAAATCTATCTCCGCGAAAGATAATGATGGATACCCGTGATCGTTTAGAGGAAGTTGGTAAAAACATGGACAAAAACAAAGGTGTTTTTGTGGAAGACGGAAAACAGCTTTTGGGAGATTATATTTCCAATGAAGAACTTTGGGCCTGCACCACTTGCAATGCTTGCGTAGAAGCTTGCCCGGTAAGTATTGACCCACTTTCAATTATTGTAGAGATGAGACGGTATTTGGTCATGGAGCAGTCAGCTGCACCAACAGAATTGAATAATATGATGTCAAACATTGAGAATAATGGTGCACCATGGCCTTATAATCAAATGGACCGTTTAAACTGGGTAAACGAATAAAGCTATAACTATGAGTGATACACTTCAAGTGAAGACTATGGAAGAATTCATAGCGCAAGGTACGCAGCCTGAAATTTTGTTTTGGGTGGGTTCTGCTGGTAGTTATGATGATAGAGCGAAAAAGATTTCTAGAGCTTTCGTAAAAATACTAAATAAAGCCAATGTTGATTTTGCTGTTTTAGGGCCAGAAGAAAGTTGCACCGGAGATGTGGCAAAACGCGCCGGGAATGAGTTTTTGTTCCAGATGCAGGCCATTATGAATATTGAAGTCTTAAATGGTTATGAAATAAAGCGAATCGTGACATGCGATCCACATTCTTTTAACACAATAAAAAATGAGTACCCGGGATTAGGGGGCAACTATGAAGTTATTCACCATACGCAATACATAAAAGAACTTATCGATGGTGGACGTTTATCAGTCAAAGGCGAGTTTTACAAAGGAAAAAGAGTTACGTTTCATGACCCTTGCTATCTAGGGAGAGCCAATTCGGTATACGATGCTCCTAGAGATGTTCTTAACAAAACCAATGCAGATATTGTAGAGATGAAACGTAGCAAAAAGACGGCACTATGTTGTGGAGCCGGAGGGGCACAGATGTTTAAAGAACCTGAAAAAGGGGATATGGATATCAATGTGTTGCGCACAAAAGATGCTTTGGAGACTAATGCTAATATCATAGCTACTGGCTGCCCTTACTGTAATACAATGATGACTGATGGGATTAAAGCTCACGAAAAAGAAGGAGAAGTGGCTGTATTGGACGTGGCCGAACTCATTTCAAACTCAATTGATTAAAGCATGCTTGGTAAGACAAGAAAATAGAGATTACTGCTTTTTTGGTTAGTTAGGTTGTTTTTGATTTAGGCGATAACGAACTGTTTTATTTTTCACCGAGCTTTTTTGGTTTAAAAAATATTTTACGACAAAACAAATGTTAGTAGATTTTAAAGATTTACCAGATCACTCAAGAATTTGGATTTACCAGTGTAACCGTAGCTTTTCTGAAAAAGAATTGGCAGAAGTTACGAGTGGATTAAGTGCCTTTTTAACCCAATGGACGGCACACGGTAGCGACTTGAAAGCTGGGTTTGAAATCAAATATAAACGATTTATAATTATTGGTTTAGATCAGTCAGAAGCCAGTGCATCAGGTTGTTCTATTGATGCCTCCGTTCATTACATTCAGGCTTTAGAGAAAAAGTATGAGGTAGATTTATTGGACAAAATGAATGTCTCTTACAAACAAGGAGATTATGTTGCCTATAAAACGCTGATTGATTTTAAAAAAATGGCCAAGCAACGTGCAGTATCTAAAAATACTGTAGTTTTTAACAATCTCGTTGCCACAAAACAAGAGTATTTAGATAATTGGGAAGTGCCTGCATCTGAAAGTTGGCATGCTCGCTTTATGTGAATTTTATCCCAAATAAGCTTGATTTCTCCTATTTTCTTTACTTTCTTCGATGAAATGCAATATTTTTAATAGTATTAAGTTGATGCCCTAGACAATTTAGTATGCGTAACTACTTTTACTTTTTTTTCTTTTTCTTTTCTTTTTTTATAGCCAAAGGTCAAACAAACCCTTTGATTACTTCTGATTCAACTTCACAACAGTTATGGGTCGAGGCTAGATATGATGAAATGACCCTCGAAGAAAAAGTAGGCCAATTATTTATGGTAAGCGTAGCTTCGAACCAAAATGATAAGACCACAGCTGCAATTAAGGCGCTTATAGAAAAAGAGAGTATCGGTGGAATAATTTTTTCAAAAGGAGGGCCAGTAAGACAAGCAAATTTGACAAATACCTATCAAGCATTGTCAAAGACCCCTTTATTGATCGGTATGGATGCTGAATGGGGCCTAGCCATGCGTTTAGACTCTACTTATGCTTTCCCTTGGAATATGACTTTAGGAGCTATTAAAGACAATGCTATAGTCGAAAAGGTAGGACAACAAATTGGAAGGCATGCAAAACGAATTGGAGTTCATATTAATTTTGCTCCGGATATAGATATTAATATCAATCCAAAAAACCCAATCATTGGTAACCGCTCTTTCGGGGAGGATAAAGAAAATGTTGCCCATAAGGGGATTGCTTTTATGAAAGGGATGGAAGGAGCCGGTGTTTTATCTTCAGGTAAGCATTTTCCTGGACACGGCGATACAGAAACAGATTCACATAAGGCACTGCCTGTTATAGAATTTACAAAACAACGTTTAGATAGTATTGAGCTTTATCCTTTTAAAAGACTTATTGAAAATGGATTAAGCAGTATAATGGTAGCGCATTTAGACATTCCTAGTTTAGAGCTAAAAGAAGGCTATCCTTCTTCTTTATCAAAAACAATCATAACGGATTTGTTAAAGAAACAACTTGGGTTTAAGGGATTGGTTTTTACGGATGCTTTAAATATGAAGGCCGTTTCAGAATTTGCCCCAGAAGGGGAAGTTGAGTTGTCGGCGTTTATGGCCGGAAACGATATTCTATTGATGCCTGTAGATGTCAAAAATGCTAAGCTTAAGATAATAGAAGCCTACTCGAACGGACGCATCACAGAAGAGCGCCTAGCTGAGTCGGTCAAGAAAATATTAATGGCCAAATACAAGGCGGGATTGAATAATTACCAGCCAATTGAAACAAACGAATTATATGATGACTTAAACAGTTTAGAGAACGATATTGTTTATGAAGAGGCTATCGAGAATGCGATTACAGTAGTAAAAAATAAATTTGATTTAGCGCCAATTAAAAGACTAAACAATAAAAAAATTGCATATATACAATTTGGAGATGATGACGGAACTCCATTTTTTAATATGCTCAATAAATATGCAAAAGTTACTAAAGTCGAAGCCAAAGATATTGCCGGGTATCGTGATAAACTCAAAAATTTTAATCTTGTTATAATTGGCTTTCATAAGAGTAATGACAGCCCTTGGAAGTCCTATAAGTTTTCAAAGAACGAATTGTTTTGGTTACAGGAAATTTCCAGACTACGAACGAGCAACACTATTTTAACAGTTTTTGCAAAACCTTATGCGCTGTTAGATGTAGTGAACTTTCAAAGTATCGATGCAACTATCGTAGGGTATCAGAATAGCAAAATTGCTCAAGAAAAAGCGGCGCAAATACTTTTTGGCGCCTTACCAGCTAAAGGAGTATTACCAGTTTCTGCTAGTAACGCTTTTCCTGTGAACACTGAAATTAAGACTAAAGAGATAGCAAGACTAGGTTATAGCCTGCCTGAACGAGTCGGTTTAAGTACTTCTAAGTTAACGGAGGTAGATAGTTTGGTGCAAATGGGTATGGATTCCTTAATGTTTCCTGGAGCTCAAATAGTTGTGGCAAGAAAAGGCAGAATTGTTTACCAAAAAAACTTTGGAAAGCCAACCTATGAAAGTACAGATAGCATAACTGATGACCACATCTATGATTTGGCATCCTTGACAAAAATCTTATCCACACTACCTTTAATTATGAATATGGAAGAGGAAGGTAAGATTAAATTGAACAATACTTTTGAAGACTTGATTCCTGAATATGAGGAGTCTGAACTTAAAGATGTCACCGTTTTAAAGGCATTGTCCCATTACGGTAGATTGCCAGCTTGGATTGCCTTTTATGCCAGTACTTTAAATAAAAAACGCCAACCATCAAGTGAATTTTATCGTAATAAACCTTCAGAAGGTTTCTCTATAAAAGTTACGGATAAATTGTATTTAACAGATGCCTATAAAGATTCTATTTATAATAGAATTGGGCGTCAAGAGTTAAAATCAAATAGGTATCGATATAGTGACGTTGCCTACTATGTCTTTAAAAAGTACATTGAGGAAACTAGGGGCAAAAGACTTGATGTGCTTATTGATGATTTTTTGCTAAAGTCTTTGGGGGCCACCAATACAAGTTATAATCCTTTGGAGAAATTTGAAAAGCAGCGCATAGTACCTTCGGAAGAAGACAACTACTACAGATATGAAACTGTTCAAGGTTATGTTCATGATATGGGAGCTGCTATGCAGAATGGAGTGGGAGGCCACGCAGGGTTATTTAGCAACGCTAACGATGTAGCAAAAATAATGCAGATGTACCTGCAAGGTGGACGTTATGGTGGTGAACGCTATTTAGATTCAAGAACTGTTGAAAAATTTAATAAGTGTTATTTCTGTGACAAAGATGTTCGAAGAGGTGTTGGCTTTGATAAACCGCAACTAAAGGATAGTGGGCCAACCTGCGGATGCGTATCTCGTAAAAGCTTTGGGCATAGTGGTTTTACCGGAACTTATACTTGGGCGGATCCCGATGAAGAATTGGTGTATGTGTTTTTATCTAACAGAACTTATCCATCATCAAGAAACAATATTCTCGTCAAATCAGGACTACGAACACGGATTCAGCAGGCGATTTATGATTCTCTTATCAATTAGCAACTAAAATATAAGCTAATTTTATACCTATGAAGATAGCTATAGTATGTTACCCGACCTTTGGGGGGAGTGGAGTAGTGGCAACCGAATTGGGCATAGCCTTGGCAGAACGTGGTCATGAAGTGCATTTTATCACTTACAAACAGCCAGTACGTTTAGAATTGTTGAGTAACAACATTCATTTTCATGAAGTAAATGTGCCCGACTACCCTTTATTCAAATATCAACCTTATGAATTGGCGCTTTCCAGTAAGTTGGTGGATACCGTTAAAATGTTCGGTGTAGAACTGCTGCACGTGCATTATGCCATACCTCATGCTTATGCAGGTTATATGGCAAAAAAAATGCTTCAAGAAGAAGATATTTATATCCCCATGATAACTACACTTCACGGAACAGATATTACCCTAGTTGGTAAGCATCCTTTTTATAAACCAGCGGTTACATTTAGTATAAACAAGTCAGATGTGGTAACATCAGTTTCAGAAAATCTAAAAAATAGTACACTTGAAATTTTTGATGTTGAAAAAGAGATAGCGGTCATTCCGAATTTTATCGACAAGAAAAAATATAGTCCAGATTATACAGATTGTCAGCGTTCCCTTATGGCGAATGAAGATGAAAAAATAGTTACCCATATCAGTAATTTTAGAAAAGTTAAGCGCATACCAGATGTTATTCAAGTTTTTAAGAAAATTCAGGATAAAATACCTGCAAAATTGATGATGGTTGGTGAAGGCCCCGAAAAAGAGGGCGCTGAGCGGTTATGCGAGAAACTTGGTATAAAAGATCGGGTTGTTTTCTTGGGGAATAGTAATGAAATCGATCGCATTTTATGTTTTTCAGACCTTTTTCTACTTCCATCAGAATCTGAAAGTTTTGGTTTGGCGGCACTCGAGGCGATGATTAATAAAGTACCAGTAGTATCATCCAATGCGGGTGGGATACCGGAGGTTAATAAGCATGGAATCACCGGATATTTGAGTGATATTGGTAATGTATCCGAAATGGCTGAGAATGCTATTGAAATTTTGAAAGATGACGATGCACTTGAAAGATTTAAGACTGAGGCATACAATTGGGCAATACAATTTGATATTTTGAATATTCTACCGATGTACGAGGAAGTTTATGAGAAAGCTTATAAATCCAGATATAAAAACTCATATTAAAAGCAAATGAAAATTTTATTAATTTCAATATTGATTTTAGCTTCATCTTGTAAGAGTCAAAAGAATCTTTCTCAAGAAATAGACGATAATGGGTTAACGCTCTTGGTACAAGACGGTTATTTCTATACAGATACTTCAGAGACTGCTGTTATTAAGGATGAAAAAGCGTTAAAAGCTTTCTTTTCAAGAGTTAATAGAACTAGAAAGCCTGGAATTCCATTACCTAAAGTAGATTTTTCGAAAGAACTTGTCTTAATCGCATGTACGGGCGAGCAAAAGACAACCGCTCTCCCTTATCTTAAAATGGCTGAGAATAAGGACGAAGAGACCATTATTGAGGTGAAAATGGAGGATAAATCTGGGCAGGCAATCGCTTATCCTTTTTGCGTTTATAAAATGCCTATCGTAAAAAATAATATTGTTTTTAAATCGTTTTAGGAAATCTTTGTACCTATTATCGATTTTTACTGACCTTTGGAGGTAGATTATTTTAACACTACTTTCATTTGTTCTAATTTCGTTCAGAGATTCCCCAAAAACTTTAATATGAAAACTACAAGATTAACCTTACTTGTAATTACTTTATTGCTATCTGTAACTGTATTTTCCCAGGAATATACCATTACCGAAAAAGATTCCATTGTTACCGGTTCTTGGATTTTTGGTGTGGGCTTCAACGTTGTAGATGATGCCGGTTCTGAATTCACCGATATTTTTAATGTTAAGGATAATTGGAATTTTGTTCCTTTTCCATCTCGTTTGAGCATAGGCAGATATTTTAAAAACGGTTTAGGACTGGAAGCCATTGGTTCATATAACAGGTATAAAGAAGGAAAGACCATTGATGGTGATATCCTTTCAGAAAATATAAATTATTATGCTCTTGATTTTAGAGCTAGTTATGATTTAAATAAAATTATAGGAGAAACTGGTTTTTTTGACCCTTATGTTGGTTTGGGTATCGGCTATACCGATGCAAACAACGTTGGTAGAGGAACTTATAACGCTTCCGTGGGATTCAGAGCATGGTTTAATGATAGAATAGGTCTTGATTTTAATTCCACCGGTAAATGGGCAATGAGTACCGAAGGTGCTACAAATCACATTCAACATGCTGCAGGACTGGTTTATCAATTCGGAATTGAAAAAGGGCTTTCTAGAAAAGGGGAGGAGAAATTGGCCCAACTCCAAGAATTGGAGAAGGAGCAGCAACGTGTTCAAGATTCAATTGACTCGGCGCAAAGAGCTGAGCAGGAAGCAAAGGAACTAGCTCAGCTTCTTAAAAGGGAGGCTGAAGAAGCTGCTAAGCTTAAAGCTGATGATAAAAATAAAGAGAATACTGAAAAATTGGCCAATGCGAAAATAGCCAAAGAAATTGCAGCATTGGGTAATGTTTATTTTGATTTAAACTCTTCTTATTTAAGCTCCGAGGATAAGCAGATTTTGGAGAAATTGATTATTATTTTAAATGAAAATCCAGAAATAAAAATTCAAATATCAGCTCACACTGACTCTAGGGGTACACATAAATATAATAAATGGCTATCTGAAAAAAGAGCAAAACGCTCTGTAAAGTATTTGACTACAAGAGGAATTTCAGAAGGAAGAATTATAACTAAAGCTTTTGGGGAGACAGAATTGTTAAATGATTGTGATGATAATATAGCCTGTCCAGAAAAAAAACATAGTGAAAATAGAAGGTCCGCCTTTCAAATAACTAGAGAAAGTTTTAATGCTATAAATAGGTAGTAACAATGTACTAGGCTCAACCTATAAATAGGACTATCTCATGATAGCTTTTTAGTTTTAAATATTTCCACAGATATAAAGAATAAAGAATTATGAGGAGATATACTTTTAGGCATTTTAAATTGAGAGAGGTGAATCAACAATTTTTTAAAGAAACTTTAAAAGCTAGGTATTGAGGACCTACCTGTCTGTGTCTAAAGTTAATAATAATCTCCTTCTCTATTGGATGGAACGTTGCTAAGTTCAATACTTCTGTTATTAGGGTTTACTATTTTTATCTTCAAGCCTTTATTTTCATAAGCTTCTCAAAGGATAAAAGATACAAGTGGAAAACTTCTTAATCTCACGTTATTTCAGCAACTTCATTATCATCAGCTATCTTTTTTTTGAAATCTTCATAAACTAAAAATGTATGACTTCACCTACATTTCACAAAAAAAAAAACAATTAGGGGTAAAACAGCGGACTTTTTAAACTGCTAATCGATTTTTATTTTATGTATGTTAAATTTATATAAATTAAAGGTTAAATTTATAATAAACATAATTTAGTCTTGTACAATCATAATGATATTTTAAGGACTATAAATTTACTCTATCCCCCCTATTTAGTATTATTAGTTTTGAGTCCTGTTTTATTGGGATTCTTTATTGATCATGAATTGTCAGATAGTTTCTCTATTCTGGTTAATTTGATGTGGATGCTTATTGTCACAATCCCATACTGTATATTTCAAAAAAAGATTATCTACCAAATAGGACTATGTATTTATTTTTTAATTGGTTTTATTGAGATTGGTCATTGGATTACAATGAAAGCTCCAATGACAATTACAAGTCTTCTTATAATTTCAAACACGAACTTTGAAGAAGCTGTGGGGTTTTTAGATATGAAATCATCATGGGATTACATTCTATTAATAATATACACAGCAATATTTGTTCTTGCATTAAGAAAATCAACATCGAAGAAAGTAATTAAAAATAAATTAATTCATATTGGGACTGTTGTAATTATTTTTTTTATAGTTGTTTTTAGACTCAGAAATTCAATACCAAAGTATAGATTTCTACCTCAATCAGTTAAGATTTCCTATGCTTTTATCGTCTTATTAGATGATTACAAAAAGGAAGCCAAAAAAAATAAACTAAAAACAGTAGATGCAGCATTGCAAAAGGACCAAAATCAGCAACAGACTTTTGTATTAATTATTGGCGAAACGTGCAGTAGAAGACATATGTCATTATACGGCTCAAAAGTAGATACTAACCCAAAGCTTTCTAATAGAAACGATATTATAAAATATACTGATGTTGTTTCAGGATACAATTACACTATTCATAGTGTACCCGCTATGCTATCGCAGTCTAACTTAGAAAATAAACTTAGTGTTGCTGAGAGCATAGATCTACTGGACATTTTTCATTCTGCTGGATTTGAAACATTTTGGATTTCAAATCAATCTCCTATTGGAATGCTGGATAATGTTATAAGTGCTATAGCAAGAAAGTCAGATTATACGCAATTTGTTAATACAAATGGTAGTTCATCTGGAGAGGCATTCTTCAGTCGAGCTCATGATGGAGATTTATTAGAACCTTTTGAATCTATTTTAAAAAGAAGTGGAAATAGGAAGTTTATTGTATTACATTTAATGGGTAGCCATCACACATATAATAAAAGATATCCTCCTAGTTTTGAACGTTTCAAAGGTGGAAAATCTAAAAAAGAAAGGTTAATTGACGAATATCATAACTCTATCTATTATAATGATTTTGTTGTTGATAGTATTCTTTCTACTTTAAATAAATATACCTTATCAGAAAAAGGGCATATTTCTTCTGCAATTTATTTATCAGATCATGGAGAAAATGTATACGATGAAACGAATAGAGTAGGACATGGTTATTCAAAAGAAATGCCTAAAATATTAGTCGAAATCCCATTTATTGTATGGCTATCATCTGAGTATATGAAGAAAAACAAAAACATAACAAGTACTATTTTAGGGAATAAAAATATGCCATATGTATCAGACGACTTCTTCCACTCAGTAATTGACATTAATAATATTAAAAGCCCTTTACTTGATGAAACCAAAAGTGTGTTCAATAAGAAATTTAATCATAACCGTAAACGAGTATTGATTGATGGTAAAGATTATGATAGGAAATAATATTTAACCCAAATCAAAAGATGACACTGCTTCTGAATTCACGGACATTTTTAATGTAAAAGACAATTGGAATTCAGTTCCTTCTCCATCTAGGTTGAGTATTGGAAAATACTTTGAGAATGGACTTGGACTTGAAGCAATTGGAACTTATAATAAATATAAAGAAGGTAAGATTGTAGATAATCAAGTAAATGATACAATGATAAGTTATTATGCGGCAGATTTGCGAGTTAGCTACGATTTGAATAAAATTTTAGGTGAAACTGGATTTTTTGACCCTTATGTTGGTTTAGGTCTAGGTTATACAGACGCAAATAATCAAGGTAGAAGCGCTTTAATGCTTCAGTAGGATTTAGGGTTTGATTTAATTATAGAATTGGTCTTGATTTGAATTCAACTGGGAAATGGGCAATTAGTACAGAGAATTCAACGAATCCATACAGCATACTGTAGGTATTGTGTATTGATTTAATGTTGAAAAAGGACTTTCTAAAAATGGAGAGAAAAATTAGCTCTTTTGCAAGAATTAGAAAAATAAATTAAGACTTTGTGGAATGTCTATTTTGATTTGAATTCTTCGTACTTAAACACTGACCATGAACAAATGCTGGGTGAACTTATTAGTATTTTAAATAAAAACCCAAGAGTTATTTTAAAAGTCAGTTCACATGCAGACTCTAGAGGTTCATCTACATATAAACAATGGCTTTCTGAGCGTAGACTTAAGCATACAATTGATTATCTAATTTCTCAGGGCATTTCATCAGACAGATTAACAAGCGAAGCAAAAGGAGAAGACCAATTATCTAATGAGTAGAGAGATGGAGTACAGCTCAGAAGCTAAGCACAGAGAGAATAGAAGATGTGAGTTTAGGATAGCGGTAAAATAGTTGATAAAAGTATAGTATTAATTTTGAAGATTTTCACTTTGAACTATGAGGATGTGTATCTAGTCTATATTTTACGCATTTTAAAGTATTAGTTTCTTTTAGGATAGTGCCTTATTTATATTTGTTTAATAATAGCATACCATTTAATAAATAATATTTAATAAAAACAATAACTTTGAATCATACAGAATTATTAAAGTTAGCAATAAAAGCATCTATTGATGCTGGAGTAAAAATATTAGAAATATATGAGAATGAGGACTTTGGAATTCAGTCAAAGGACGATGAATCACCACTAACAGTTGCCGATATAGCATCAAACAATGCTATTATGGAATATTTAAAAACAACTAATATTCCAATAATTAGCGAAGAAAATAAAGAGATAGCGTATGTAGATAGAAGGGATTGGAATGAGTGTTGGATAGTTGACCCTTTGGATGGCACTAAGGAATTTATTAAAAAAAATGGGGAATTTACTGTAAATATTGCTTTGTGTAAATTAGGTAAGCCCACATTAGGGATTATATATGTTCCTGTCACTCGAGAAATCTATTATGCAGAAGTCAGTAAGAATGTAGCCTATAAATCTATTTTAGATCAAAATCATAATATCACTAAAGCACTTTTTTCGGAAGAAGACAGAATAGTACCGAGCTTACTGGATAAAGATATTATTAGGGTTGTAGGTAGTAGATCTCACATGAATAAAAATACACTAGATTACATTGATTCAGTTAAATCTAATTTTGACAGTGTTGATATAGTCTCAAAAGGTAGTTCTTTAAAATTTTGCTTGGTTGCGGAAGGTAAGGCGGATGTTTACCCACGATTTGCGCCCACAATGGAGTGGGATACTGCTGCCGGTCAAGCTATTTGCAATGCGGTAGGTTTAAATGTAATTTCGCAGGAAACAAATGAAGAACTCGATTACAATAAGGAAAGCCTATTAAACCCCTTCTTTTTGGTCCGAAAATAAATGGGAGCTATGGGTAAAATATCACGGTTTATGGGAAAAATTTCCCATAAAAGACACATTGCCAAGACCATTACATGGCGGATGGTTGGTACCTTGGATACCGTTTTATTATCATGGATTATTACCGGCAGCCCTATGACTGGTTTGAAAATCGGTTTTTCCGAAGTGGTGACCAAAATGATATTGTACTACGTACATGAAAGAGCTTGGCTTCGTGTGGGCATACCTGAAAGTAGAAAAAGACATTTATTAAAAACCGTTTCGTGGCGGGTCGTTGGTACATTAGACACCATTCTACTATCCTGGATTATCTCTGGAAATCCACTTACAGGTTTAAAAATAGGAGGTGCTGAAGTAATTACTAAAATGATATTGTATTACGGACATGAACGTATATGGTATCGCATTAATTTTGGCCTTGATAAAATCATTAGATCAAAGAGATGGAAAAAAATATAGTGCGACATAGTTATGGTGTGAACCCCAACGATCGCCAAAAAGCTAATGGACATCGTTCCATATTAATTTTTTTTACCGGTTTATCCGGATCGGGAAAATCGACCATAGCAAATGCCTTAGAAGAAAAATTACATACTGATGGTATAAAAACGTTTGCTCTTGATGGAGATAATATAAGACATGGAATCAATAAAGACCTCTCATTTAGCCCTGAAGATCGCTCTGAAAACAATCGTAGAATCGGAGAGATTGCTAAATTGTTTGTTGATGCTGGTATGGTTGTTTTAGCCGCCTTTGTAGCTCCGTATAAGAAAGACCGTGATTTGATTAAAAATACGGTTGGTGCCGAGAATTATTTCGAGGTATTTGTGAATGCTAGCCTTGAGGTTTGTGAACAACGCGATGTCAAAGGCTTATATGCGAAGGCACGGAAAGGTGAAATAACGAACATGACCGGAATTTCAGCACCTTATGAGGTGCCAGAAAGGGCTAATGCAGAAGTGACTCATGAGAATTCCATTGAGGAATCAGTAGAAATTATTTATCATAAAATTAAAAACCATTTAAGACTCAAAAAATGAGTAAATACTATTTAAATTACCTTGACGAATTAGAATCCGAAGCCATTTACGTTCTTAGGGAGGTATGGGCGCAATTTCAAAACCCGGTAATTCTTTTTTCTGGAGGAAAAGATTCCATCTTGGTTGCCCATTTGGCAAAAAAAGCCTTTTATCCTGCCAAAATACCTTTTCCCTTGATGCATGTTGATACAGGACATAACTTTCCAGAGACCATACAATTCAGAGATGATACACTTAAAGAACTTGGTGTAAATCTGATAGTAGGTTCTGTGCAAGAATCCATTGACCAAGGTCGTGTTGCTGAAGAGAAAGGGAAAAATGCCACAAGGAATGCACTTCAAATTACCACACTATTGGATGCAATTGAAGTAAACAAAGTTGATTGTGCAATAGGAGGAGGAAGAAGAGACGAGGAAAAGGCAAGGGCCAAAGAACGTTTCTTTTCCCATAGGGATGATTTTGGACAATGGGATCCAAAAAATCAGCGCCCAGAATTATGGAATCTTTTTAATGGTAAGCATTTCGAAGGGGAACACTTCAGAGCTTTTCCCATTAGTAACTGGACTGAAATGGATGTCTGGAACTATATCTGTAGAGAAAACATAGCTATTCCTTCTTTGTATTATGCTCATGAACGCGAAGTAGTCTGGCGAAGCGATTCTTGGATTCCTAATTCCGAGTTCTTAAAGTTGGAGGAGGGAGAAGAAATCGTTACAAAGAAGATAAGATTCCGTACGCTTGGTGATATCACTATTACAGGAGGTATAGAATCAGATGCCGATACTCTTGAAAAAATCGCTGAGGAAGTTTCTGGCATGAGACAAACCGAACGAGGAAATAGAACTGACGACAAACGCTCGGAAAGCGCAATGGAAGATAGAAAAAGACAAGGTTACTTTTAAAGAAGATAAAAATGGAATTAAATAATAATCAATTATTAAGGTTTACTACAGCTGGGAGTGTAGATGATGGGAAAAGTACGTTAATCGGAAGACTATTGTACGACTCCAAATCAATCTTCGAAGATCAGCTCGAGGCTATTGAAAGTACAAGTCTAAAAAAAGGTCACGACGGTGTTGATCTTGCGTTGTTTACTGACGGACTCAAAGATGAACGTGAACAGGGAATTACTATAGATGTTGCCTATAGGTATTTTACTACACCAAAAAGAAAATTCATTATTGCAGATACACCAGGGCATATTCAATATACTAGAAATATGGTAACTGGTGCTTCTACCGCAAATGCTGCTATTATTTTAATAGATGCAAGGCATGGGGTAATCGAACAAACAAAACGCCACTCTTTCATCGCATCATTATTACAAATTCCACATCTTGTTGTTTGTATTAATAAAATGGATTTAGTTGATTTTAGGGAAGAAGTATATAATAACATTGTTAAACAATTTCAAGATTTTTCTTCAAAACTTTTGGTTAAAGACGTACGTTTTATTCCGATAAGTGCCCTTTTGGGAGATAATGTAGTAAATCGCTCTGAAAATATGGAATGGTATAATGGTGCACCTTTATTGCACACGTTAGAGACTATTCATATAAGTAGTGATTTTAATAGTGTTGATGCTCGTTTCCCAGTTCAGACAGTATTAAGGCCGCAACGAGATGGGTTTATTGATTATCGTGGTTATGCAGGAAGGATTTCTAGCGGAATTTTTAGACCTGGTGATGAAGTTACTGTAATGCCATCAGGTTTTACCTCTATAATCAAAACTGTAGAAGGGCCTAAAGGAGAAATTGAAGAGGCTTATGCTCCTATGTCTATATCTATGACTTTAGAGGATGATATAGATATTGGTAGAGGAGATATGATAGTAAGATCAAACAATAAGCCTGAGCCCGTCCAAGACCTGGAAGTTATGTTGTGTTGGATGAATAATTCTGCGGCCAAGCCACGCACTAAATATACAGTTAGGCATACTAGTAATGAGCAAACGGCAATGATCAAAGAGGTGATTTATAAGATTGATATAGAAACTCTAGGACGTAATTTTGATGATAAGGATATGAAAATGAATGATATCTGTAAAGTTAAAATACGTACAACAAAACCTCTAATGGTAGATTCATATAGAGAAAATAGGGCTACAGGCAGTTTAATCTTAATTGATGAGAGTACCAATGAGACTGTTGCCGCAGGAATGATTGTTTAACAAAACGATTTAAGATTTGAAAAGTTTGGTTTAATTGATAAGAGTTAATCTCCTCAACAGGAAATCTTTTTAATAGAGCAATAGAAATCACTCTAATGAGTTATTTAGATTGAGGTGGTAAGGTTCATTCTATAAACGATTAATAATCTTTATTTGAAGCATAAACGTTATATGTGCTGCTGACTTCAAAATTTTTGAATTGTTCTTAATTATAAAATTTGAACTATGTACCAGGCAATCATCAAGCCTTCTTTTGATTTTCTTTTTTCGGTGATAATACTTTTATGTATTTTTCCTATTCTTTTAATATTAACAATTCTCTTGTTTTTTGTCAATGGGGGCAAACCCTTTTTTTTACAAAAAAGGCCGGGTAAGAACGAAAAAATCTTCACGATTATTAAGTTCAAGACCATGAATGATAAAAAGGATGAATACGGAAATCTTTTACCTGATATGGAACGCATAACAAAAGTAGGTAAATTTGTTCGAGGTGCATCTCTTGATGAATTATTGCAATTATTCAACGTTCTAAAGGGCGATATGTCTTTTGTTGGGCCAAGACCTCTTTTAGTCGCCTATTTGGCTTTATACACTAATGAACAGGCAAGAAGACACCTTGTAAGACCGGGTATTACTGGATGGGCCCAGGTTAAAGGTCGCAATAGCTTAAGTTGGGAACAAAAATTTGAACACGACAGCTGGTATGTAAAAAATATTGGATTTATCACCGATATTAAGATTTTGATAAAGACGGTACAAAAAGTTCTTAAGCGAGATGGTATAGCTGCAAGTGAAAGTGATACCATGGAACGTTTTACGGGCACAAATACTGCATAAAGAGAAAGAACTGGTTTAAAACAATAAAACACATTGCAGTACAATATTTAACAAGAATTAATTGATAAGTTGACTGTAATTATGAATAACCCGATTTGCGTCGGTAAAAACAACATCATTACTTATGAAAACAGTTATGATTTTGGGAGGTACCAAGGGGGTAGGAAAAGAGATATTAAAATCTTCTCTACAAAAGGGCTACAATGTAGCTTTTTGCGGTAGAAATTCAAACGAAGGAACAAAAGTAATTGATGAGCTACAGGCTCACGATAGGCTCTATTTTCACAAGCTCGACCTTAATACTATTCAAGAGATTGAAAATTATTTCAACCAGACCCTCCAGAAGTTCAAAAGAATTGATGCTTTGGTCTTGTATGCTGGCGTTACCCCTGTGTCATCGTTGCTTGACACTGATGAAGAAGTGTATGATAGTGTATTCAATATTAATCTAAAAGCCCCATATTTTTTGGTAAAGAACGTTTTAGGGGCGATGGTCAACCAAAGATCGGGCTCAATAATTTTCTTTGGCTCTGCACATATGGATTATGGGCAGATTAATCGTGCACCCTATGCATTGACAAAAAGCACCTTATATACACTTTCAAATCATATTGCTCACCATTACGCAAAGTTTGGTGTTCGTTCAAATTATTTGGTCATGGGTTGGACGGACACTGAGGGCGAGCTTAAACTTAGAACACAAGAAGGGTTAGATGAGACTAAGCTCAAAGGCAAGGCGGAGAGCATAATCCCTATGGGTAGGATGCTCAATACCTTAGATCCCATTCCTGCGGTCATGCATTTTATTTCTGATGAATCTGCTATGACCACTGGTTCTTTGATTCGGGTAACAGGGGGCGAGTATATTTAAAAAAATGATATGGAACCAACTTTGATTTTTCATTCTGGCATGGAACTTTTGGAGGGACCTGTCTTTGATTGTCAAAATGAATACCTTTACTTCGTTTCAATTTTAGATTGTCTGGTGTATTGCTACAATCCTGGGAATCACGAAATCCTCAGCGTAAAATTAGATTCACCGGTAAGTTGCGTTTATATTTTAGGATTTAAAAAAATATTGGCGGCATCTAAGAATGGGTTTTATGAGATTAACTTTACCACGCTTGAAAAGTCTTTTCGCTTTCAGATAGGCATTGATGAAAATGTGCGTTACAATGACGGCATACAAGACTCTATTGGGCGGTATATCATTGGTACGATGGGGTATCCTGAGGTTCAAGAAGAAATAGGAACTGTATATTCATACCACCAAGGTAGTTTCAGTACGCTTATCGAACGAACTACCATTTCAAACGGTCTGGCATTTACAAACGATAGCAGGGTATTATACTTTATTGATACTCCAACAAAGAAAGTAGCAAAATATTTTTATGACATTTCTAAAGGAACGGTTGTTTTTGATTCTAATGTGATTGAATTTGTTGGTGAAGGCAGCCCCGATGGTATGTGTATTGATCAAGAAGGCATGTTGTGGATTGCAGAATGGGGTGGTTCTTGCATATCTAAATGGAATCCTGATACGGGCCGACAATTGAATAAACTTTATCTTCCTTGCCTAAATGTAACCTCTTGTTGTTTTGACCATTTAGGCAACCTGTATGTGACCACTGCAAAATCAGAATTGGCGGAAGAACATATGGGTGGGAATCTCTACTACTTTGAACTAACTAAAAATCAAACCATTGAGCAAGGCTGAAATAAGTGTTATAGTACCCGTTTACAAAATAGAAAAGTATTTACCTCAGTGTATTGAAAGTCTACTTAACCAATCGTTTGACAATTTTGAATTGGTTTTGGTAAATGATGGCAGCCCCGATAACTGTCCTAAAATCTGTGACGATTATGCTAAAAAAGATGCTAGGGTAATGGTCGTCCATAAAAAAAATGGGGGACTTTTGAGCGCCAGAAAAGAAGGACTGGATAATTCCACCGGTAAATACATTGCCTTCGTAGATGGTGATGATTGGGTCGATAAATATTATCTCGACATTCTTTATAAATTGGCTAGTGTCAATAAGGCAGATTTGGTAGTGACCGGCCATTTTCGGGAATTCGATGGCAAAATCGAAACTATAAAACCAAAAACTACAGGTGTTTTTAACGAAAAGGAAATTAAGGGCGATATTTTGCCAAAAGCCATCTTTAATGGGGAATTTTGCGAGCATGGAGTATCTACATATGTTTGGAACAAACTCTTTTTGAAAAGCAAGCTTTCCAAAGTATTATACGATGTGCCCAATGACATTATCATGGGTGAGGATGCGGCTATCACCTATGCCTATCTTACTATTACGAAGCGTATGGTGGTCAGTAGGATTCCCTTGTACTATTATCGACAAAGGCATGATTCCATCGTAAAGTCCATTGAAAATCCCGAAATTGAATATTATCGCTTGGGCTTATTAATGAATTTTTTGAAGACACGATTGCAATCGGTACTTAGTTCTAACAATCTAAATCAACAGATTACGTACTATCTTTATTCTCAGATTTTGGTACGATCAGGAGGATTTATTTATGATGGAACCGAAACCCTTATCTTCAATCCCTTTTTGGGTGTCAGGCAGGGATCAAAGATAGTGGTTTACAGTTCAGGGTCTTTTGGACAACACATTCTGTCCACAAATACTAAAAGAAAATTCTTTGAGATTACCACTTGGATTGACTTGGATTATCATGAATTGGAAATTGGCGGGAATTCGGTTCAACCTATCAGTCAGTTCGATAGCAAGGGTTTCGATTATTTGATTATTGCAACCATTCATCCTTCGTACTATCGTGCTATAAAGGAAGAATTGCTTCAAATGGGTATCGAGGAGTACAAAATAGTTAAAATTGATACAGATTTGAATGCAATCGAGTTGGTTTTACAGAAATTAGGGTTTGACGAAATGTTCATGTTCTCGAAAACCAGTCCAAATTAGTCAAGACCATGCCAAAACAAAAATACAATAGCAAAGACTTTATGAAAAAACTTATCATTCTAGGAGGCAATCCTGAAACTGCCGTTCTCGTGGATACCGCAAATGAAATGGGTGTTTATACCATTGTTGTTGACCCTAATCCCAACGCCCCTGCAAAAGAAAATGCCTCAGAAACCCATGATATCGATGGCTTTGCGGTGGCTGATATTGCCCAACTTGCAATAGATGTGGAGGCCGATGGTGTTTTGGTCGGTGTTGCAGACATTTTGGTCAAACCCTATTGGGAAATTTGTCAAAAATTGGACATCCATTGCTATGCCACCGAAAAAGCGGTAGAGGCCTTTTGTAGTAAGGACGGTTTTAAAAAATATTGTAGTGACTACAAAATCCAGGATATACCAGGAATCTATCTTTTGGGTGATGGGGCTCTAACGCGTCCTGAAGGACTTAATTATCCCTTGATGATTAAACCAGTCGATAGTGGAGGTGGGGTTGGTATGAAAATATGTAGGGACGACAATGATTATCAACAATCGATTAAAACTGCACTTGAATTCTCTAAAAAGGGTGTTGTCTTGGTCGAAAAATACATGGATTGTGATGATATGGCGGCCTACTACACGTTTAAAGACGGTGTTGCGAATATTTCAGCGGTTTCTGATAGGATTACAACTAAAAAACAAGGTGATGCGAGCCCAGTCTGTATCGGAGCAGTATATCCTTCAAAACATACCGACCTTTTCGTAAAGGAAATGCACCCAAAGCTTTGTGAACTCTTTAAGGGGCTCGAAATTAAAAACGGGATTCTCAATATTCAATTTTTTGTTGAAAACGGGACCGTATATGCCTATGATCCCGGATTTCGATTGCAAGGTGAGGCTCCTCATATCCATATTGCCCACTTCAATGGATTTGACCACAGAGAAATGCTTATCGACTTCGCTTTGAGCGGAACTTTTGGGAACACAGATTTTGAATCTGTAAATGATTACCAATTTAATGGACAAAACGCATGCACTGTTTGGGTCTTGTTGAAGGGAGGTACCATTGGCAACATCCAAGGAATGGATACCATAAAGGCCGATGAAAACGTAATCTTTGCCTTGGAGCGATTTAAAGAAGGAGACACTGTGGCACCTGAATGGTTAGGCACCGAACGACAGGTTTATTCCCGAATTTATGTGGTAGGGGCAGACATCACCGAAATCAATGATAAGATCAAGTTTATAGAGAATACCCTTTCGGTAACCGATACCCAAGGTGATGACATGGTTTTGGAATGGCTGCAACCGTTTAACCATGAAGATTATTCATAGTGTATATTAGTCAGAGTTCATTCAATATTATGCTCAGTTCAAAATGCTTTATCAAGATTCCCGTTAATGGTCCTTTTTTTAAAATTTTAGATACATTTATATTTAGATGAAATATTAATAAAATCTTAAAAATTAAGATATGCTTGCATTTATTGTGCCTATAAAAAGTAAAACTATTTCGAAGGATTGGGATCATTTTTCTCGTTTGGTAGAACGAACCATAAAGTCAATATGTAATCAAAAAGATTCCGATTTCAAAGTTTTCGTGGCTTGTCATGAAATTCCTGAGACTTCTTTTGTAAACGATAATAGGGTGACTTTTTTGCAAGTTGATTTTCCTCCACCTGTTCTGGGTGGATCTCCCAGGGGAGATAACATGAAAAAAAATTTTGACAAGACTAATAAAATTAAATTTGCGGTTGAGGAGGCACAAAAAGAAAACGTTTCCTACATAATGATAGTTGATGGAGATGATTGTGTAAGTAATAAAATAAGTAGCTATGTCAATGAAAATTGTTCCGAATCAATCCCTGGATGGTATGTCCAAAAAGGTTATTTGTACAAAGAAGGAAGTAGTTACGCCTATCGGAATTCAAAAAATTTCAACCGTATCTGTGGATCTTGTATAATCATAAAACCAGAATTATTCCATCTTATGATCAATAAAAATGGCTTGTTCAAACATGGCTGGACTGAATTAAAGGGGCATACTTTACTGCCGTTGCCCTTCCCAGCATCAATTTATAGCATGCTCAATGGGACTAATATGTTAATGGATAAAGAAGGAAAGCGCGAACGAAGGACAAAGCTAAACTTTTTTAGAAGAAAAAATTTGACTACGTTAATTAGGAGAATAAAAAAATATCGATTGGTTTCAATCAGATCTTTAAAAAGCGAATTTTCTATTTAATACGAGTTTGATATAACTGACTTGTTGCAAGAAGATCTTTCTTATAAAAACTAGAGAACCTGGGCAATCTTCTTCTTTGTTGGATATTTTTCGAGAGACTTATTTCCCAATGAACGATATAATACTAACAAAATAAGATTACCAAAAACAATATGCTAACTGGGAAAATAAAATTTCAGTTCTCTGTTCACAGATATGTTAACCTAACATTTGCAGCCTAGCAGAAATAAAGTTTCCTAATTTAAGAATCTCCTTTTGTTAATATTTGTCAAATCTCATTGTGCTTTTTTATTATGATTTTCTGTTGTGTTCGGTCTTTACATTAATTTTGGATTGGGTATTAAAAGATAAAGATTTCATTCATTTAGATGCTTACATGGTTGTTGTGTTAGATGAGGCTATTCTTAAGAGATTTAGCAGGTTGTTTAGCTGTTTTTATTTCTTTAAGAACAAAGAGGATTACGATTCGGGGAGAGAAATTATAAATTTTAGTAAAAGTGTGTTTCAACGAATATATTATTCTTTTCATCGAATTTGAATATATGGAACGTACCCTTGTCGAAAAAGTTTCACGATGCTTACCTGTAAAAACCATCTCCGTTTTTTTACAATCTTTTACTTTTTATTTATTGTTTTTTCAATATGTATTTCGTGCGGAAAAGACGTTGATTTATTTGAAATTATTTCTGATGAGCAAATAGATGAATCTGAGCAAGATTCAGATTCTCAAAGCGAGGAAGAGAGTAGTATGCAAGATGGTTCTGATGATAGCGATGATTCAGATTCTGACAATGGGGAAGAAGGAGAAGACGAAAATTCTGATGAGGGCGACAATTCCGGAACAGGAAGCGATACTCAAAAACTTAATATCATTTTTGATACGGATGCAAATAATGAACTCGATGATCAACATGCTCTCGCATATCTTTTGTCAAATGGAGATTTGTTCAACTTAGAAGTGATAACGGTTAACGCAACTGGCTTTGGTGGTGGTATTCAAAATGATTTTGATGAAGCTACTAGAATTTTACAGTTTTATAATTTAC
>NZ_JBHULB010000076.1:0-51797 GCF_042684265.1 Croceitalea marina
CTTCTTTAAAATGTAATCTACAGGCCTCCTCGTCCCCGAAATGAGCACTAAACGTAAATAAATTCATAAGCCAAGTGATTTAGGTTCAGTCAAATATAATAAATTATGAGTAATTACGGATATTCAAAATTAATTAAGACATTATGAGTGTTAAAGCAAAATATCAAGGTGTATTGGATTTAGGTCAACAACTTGGAATTAAAAACGGAGACGTATCAGAAGAAGGTGGCGTTCTTAAAATTAAAGGTGAGGCAAATACCCCTTATGAAAAAGATCTACTTTGGGATAAAATAAAACAATTAGGCGGCGAAGGTGCGTCTGATGTTAAGGCAAATATAACTGTAAGTGATGATTCTGTTTACCACAGACATACTGTAGCAAGCGGAGAATCTTTAAGTAAAATAGCCAAACATTATTATGGTGATGCTATGAAATACAACAAAATATTTGAGGCAAATACCAATATTTTGAAGAATCCTGATGTGATTCATCCAGATCAAGTATTGGTGATTCCAAACATCTAAGCTATACTATAATCGAAAAGAAAAGACGCCAATTAGGCGTCTTTTTTATTTGGTCTCAATAATCCGCAAGGTGTAAGCATGTATCCTTTCGAACTGTTCGTCTAGCCCCATATCTCCGTTGTCAAATTCAATAGCATCTTCAGCTTTTTTTAATGGCGAAATTTCTCTGTGCGAGTCTATATAATCCCGTTCACGTACGTTACTAAGTACTTCTTCAAAAGTCACATCTTCTCCCCTATCCAACAATTCTTTATACCTTCTATTTGCACGTATTTCCGGGGAAGCAGTCATAAATAACTTTAATTCGGCATTCGGAAAAACTACCGTGCCTATATCTCGACCGTCCATCACAATACCTTTCTCAAGCCCCATCTCTTGTTGTAAGGCTACCAATTTCTTTCTAACCCCGGCAATAGCGGCAACCTTACTTACATACTTTGAGACATCCATAGTACGAATTTGCTTTTCAACATTCTCGCCGTTCAAAAACATTTCTGATTTACCCAACTCAGAATTGGGAACGAACCTAAGGGTTATCTCTGATAAGGCATTTACTAAACTATCACTATCTAAAACTTGATCCGAAATAAAATTATGTTCTAAGGCGAAAAGCGTTACCGCTCGATACATAGCCCCAGTATCAATGAAAACATAACCAAGCGCATTTGCCAATCTTTTGGCTATGGTACTCTTACCTGTTGAAGAATAGCCGTCAATTGCTATAATGATTTTTTTCATTTATGCCTGTGGATTTTCGGTATCGCTCAAAAATAAAAATAAATAGCTCTCGACTGTGCTTGAACGAACAGTAATCTCAATTAAAGACTTTTAGCATTTTTTACTTTCTGCTTCGTAATGGCTATGTCGATGACCTCGCTCATATCATTCACATAATTGAAGGTAAGTCCCTTTAAGTAGTCTTCTTTAATTTCCAAAATGTCTTTTCTATTGTCCTCGCATAGAATCAATTCTTTAATCCGAGCCCTTTTTGCGGCTAGAATCTTCTCTTTTATACCACCAACAGGAAGTACCTTACCGCGTAAGGTAATCTCACCCGTCATTGCCAAACTTTTCTTCACTTTACGTTGGGTAAATAAGGAAACTAAGGAGGTTAGCATGGTAATACCAGCGCTTGGCCCATCTTTTGGGGTTGCTCCTTCCGGAACATGGATATGAACATTGTATTTTTCGAAAACCTCGGGGTTGATTCCAAAAGAATCTGCATTTGATTTTATGTACTCCAATGCGATGGTAGCCGATTCTTTCATCACCTTACCTAAGTTTCCTGTGATATTCAAAGTACCTTTTCCTTTTGATAAAATAGATTCTATAAAAAGAATATCACCACCGACACTTGTCCAAGCCAATCCGGTAACTACCCCTGCAACTTCATTGTTCTCATATTTATCCCTTTCTAAACGGGCTGGGCCTAACACTTTTTCAATAGTATCATTGGCTACCTTAATATTATATTCCTCCTCAGTTGCAATATTTTTAGCTGCATAACGCACCATTTTGGCCAATTGCTTTTCTAAAGAGCGTACCCCAGATTCACGCGTATACCCTTCTACAATTTTCTCCATTTGAGGCTTTCCAATCTTAAGATGTTTCGTTTCAAGACCATGTTCTTTAAGCTGCTTAGGCAACAAATGCCTTTTTGCAATTTCCACCTTTTCTTCAATGGTATAACCGGTTACATTAATAATTTCCATTCGGTCTCGCAAAGCTGGTTGAATAGATCCCAAATTGTTAGCCGTCGCAATGAACATGACCTTAGATAGGTCATAACCCATTTCTAAGAAATTGTCATAAAATTCACTGTTCTGCTCGGGATCAAGTACTTCGAGCATAGCCGAAGAAGGATCCCCTTGATGGCTATTCGATAGCTTATCGATTTCATCTAAAATGAAAACAGGGTTTGAGGTGCCCGCCTTTTTAAGACTTTGTACTATTCTACCTGGCATTGCACCGATATAGGTCTTTCGGTGACCTCTAATTTCAGCCTCATCCCGAAGTCCTCCTAAAGACATACGCACGTATTCTCTACCAAGTGCTTCGGCAACAGATTTTCCTAATGAGGTTTTACCGACACCTGGGGGACCATAAAGACAAAGAATAGGAGACTTCATATCGTTACGCAGTTTTAAAACTGCCAAATACTCTATAATTCTTCTTTTTACATCTTCTAATCCGTAATGATCTCTGTCAAGAATTTTTTCTGCGCGTTTTAAGTCAAACTTATCTTTTGAAAATTCGTTCCAAGGGAGGTCTAAAAATAAGTCCAGATAGTTTCTTTGGATAGAGTACTCCGCTACTTGCGGATTCATACGCTGCATTTTAGCGAGTTCTTTTTCAAAATGCTCTTTTACCTTTTTGCCCCATTTCTTTTTCTTGGCTTTATTGCGCATTTCATCAACCTCTTCTTCATAAGAAACACCACCCAATTCTTCTTGAATAGTTTTCATCTGCTGGTGAAGAAAGTATTCACGTTGCTGCTGGTCCATATCACTGCGGACCTTTGATTGAATATCGTTTTTAAGTTCCAATTTCTGAAACTCAACATTCATATATTTTAAAGTAGCCAATGCACGTTCTTGTAAATCTGGAATTTCTAGCAAGTGTTGCTTTTCAGCCACCCCAAGATTTAAGTTTGAGGAAACAAAATTGATTAGAAAAGAATTGCTCTGAATATTCTTAATCGCAAACGTAGCTTCGCTGGGTATATTCGGGTTATCTTTTATAATCTTAAAAGCTAAATCTTTAATAGATTCGATTATGGCCAAAAACTCTTTATCCTTTTGGTCTGGTCTGGTCTCCGCAGCCTCACGAATAGTCGCCGTCATGTATGGGTCTTCTGTAAGTACCTCTGCAATCTCAAAGCGCTTCTTGCCCTGAATGATAACCGTGGTATTACCATCTGGCATTTGCAGCACTCTCAAAATGCGGGCTACCGTACCCAAGGTATTTATATCCTTTACCTCAGGGTCTTCAGTTTCAGCATCTTTCTGAGAAACGACACCAATGGTCTTATTGCCATTATTTGCGTCCTTTATCAAGTTAATGGATTTATCCCTGCCCGCCGTAATAGGTATAACAACCCCAGGAAACAGCACAGTATTGCGCAAAGGCAAAACTGGTAAGGTTTCTGGCAAGGTCTCCTTATTCATTTCCTCTTCATCCTCCGGAGTCAATAGTGGTATTAATTCTGCCTCTTCATCAATTCCTTGCAAAGACATATTGTCAAAATTTGTGAATTTTACTTCTCCCATAATAGCTATATCGGTCATTATGTCATCGAACAAATAGTTTTTATTCTTACTATTTGATACCCTTAATAGTTTAAAATCCTATAATTAAAGGGCTTAGCACAACATATTAATCATATTCAAATACCTAAGTGCAATTGTTATGCCACCAGAAATGAAAAAAAATAAAAGAAAGTGTAACAAATAGTAAATTGCTTAATCTATAAGACAAACCATTCACTTTTTGAGCCACAAAAATGAACATACTGACGCATTGTTGCAATTGTGTCTAGAAGGAAAACAAAGTGCACAGCTAGAAATTTACAATCGGTATTATAAAGCAATGTACAATACAGCTTTACGAATTGTAAAACATACAGCAGAAGCCGAAGATGTCATGCAAGAGTCATTTTTAAACGCGTTTATGAAACTGCATACATTTAAAGGTGAAGTTACCTTCGGGGCATGGTTAAAACGAATTGTGATTAACAACAGTATCTATCATTACAGAAAACAACAGAAGAATCAAACTTCTGATTTAGAAGAAGTATTGTACAAGGTCGAAGATAATGACGGAGTTGCTTTAGATCATAATGGTTATACTGAACTGAAGGCTCAAAAAGTGATGGAAACCATGAAAAGTTTAAAAGACAATTACAGAGTTTCTTTGACCTTACATTTAATTGAAGGTTACGATTATGAAGAAATCAGTACGATAATGGATATCAGCTATGCAAATTGTAGAACAACGATTTCAAGAGCTAAAGAAAGTCTAAGAAAAAGGTTGAATGTAAATGTTTAATTATGAAAGAGAAGGACGAAATAAAAATTCTATTCAATAGGTTGCAAGATGATTTTGACTTTGAGAGCCCAGAGCAAAACCATCAAGAAAGGTTTTTAGAAAAACTGAACCAATCTAGAGGAGTAGTAGCTATACCGCCTAAAAAGAGAAATTGGTTAAGACCTTTGTCGATAGCCGCTTCCCTAGTTTTACTATGCCTACTTGGAATTCAATTCTTTGGAAATCAAGCCACCATAAAAGAACAAGTGGTTGAAATTGCTCCTGAGGTAACTAAAACAGAATTTTATTTTGCAAGTTTAATCGAAGAACAAGTTCAAGAGTTAAAGAATGAAAAATCACCTGAAACTGCACAATTGGTAGATGATACCCTATTGCAATTAAATAAACTTGAAGGAGATTATCAAAAATTAGAACAAGATTTACTTAAAGGAGGTAACAGTAAAATAATACTAAATGCAATGATTATCAATTTTCAGACGAGAATTGACTTATTAAAAGAAGTACTCAACAATATAGAAGACATTAAAAATTTAAAATCAAATAATGATGCGAACTTTACAATTTAAATATATCATATTAAGCCTTTTATTGGTTCCTTTTACTGCGATGGCAATTGAAGGCGGGGGCGGACCTAAAGGAAAGTATACCAAAGAAAAAACCATTAAAAAAGAATTCACCGTAAACGCAGATGCTCTTTTTAAGGTAAAAAATAGTTACGGTAATTTGAACATTACTTCATGGAATCAAGATAAAATCATGATTGAAGTACATATAAAAACGAACGGTAACAATGAAGAAAAAGTTCAGGATAGGTTAAATGAAATTGATATCGATTTTGAGAACAGCAGTAGTATGGTTTCTGCTATAACACGCTTTGGAGATAACAATCGTAATTGGGGCTGGAACTGGGGAAAGCGTAATAATGTCAATGTTCAGGTAAACTATACGATAAAATTGCCTGTTAAAAACAGTGTTAGCCTAAATAATGACTATGGCAACATTTATCTTGACAGAATTGACGGACACGCAAAAATTAATTGCGACTACGGAAAAATGGAAATAGGTGAACTGCATGGAAGAAATAATGAATTGCGTTTTGACTATACTTCACGCTCTACATTCGAATACATTAATAGTGGTGAAATTATAGCCGATTATTCAGGATTTACAATTGTAAAAGCCGGCAATCTTACTGTTAGGGCAGATTACACAAATGCAGTTATTGGAGAAATGGGTAATTTGGACTACAAATCCGATTATGGTTCCATGGAAGTGAAAAATGTGAAAAACGTGCAAGGCAATGGGGATTACATTAGTATAAAATTAGGAGAAGTACATGGAAACGTAGATGTGGCTTCGGATTATGGATCCGTAAAAATTAACAAATTAGCCTCAGATGCCGGTAATGTGAATATCAAGTCAGATTACACAGGTATAAAAATAGGTTATGATACCGCATATAATTTTGATTTTGAAATATCTACGGAGTATGCCGGGGTCAGCGGTAAAGATGATTTCACGATAAATGTTAGCAAAGAACAGTCTTCCGATAAATATTATAAAGGATATTACGGAAAGGAAAACTCTGGTAATATGGTCACTATTGATAGTGAATATGGTGGCGTATCATTTTATAAAAATTAAACTTAAAATCAATTAAAACACAATCATGAAAAAATTAGCAACACTAAGCTTAGTATTATTTTCCGTTGTAGCAACAGCACAATGGGGAAAAAGAGTAAAAGGAAATGGTAAAACTGTAACCATAGAAAGATCTGTTGGAGATTATGATGCCGTTGCCGTTGCCGGCTGGTTCGATGTAAAACTAGTAGATGGTAATGAAGGAGAGTTGACTCTAAAAGGCGAAGAAAATCTATTAGAGTATATCAAGACCGAAGTAAAAGATGGCAAACTAGTTATTAAAACCGAAAAAGGTGTAAACCTAAAGCCATCAAACTGGAATTCTGGAATTTATATTACCGTGCCTGTTGAATCTATCGATATGGTATCCCTTTCAGGTTCTGGAGATGTTGTGGGCGAGACCAAAATCAAATCCAACAACTTTAAAACAAGAATTTCTGGTTCTGGTGATCTTTCGTTATCCATTGAAGCAGAATCTGTGGAAGCTACCATGTCTGGTTCTGGCGATATGAATTTATCAGGAAAAACAAACGACCTTGATGTACAGGTATCTGGTTCTGGTGATATAAAGGCGTATGATTTAGATGCCGAATTTGTTACTGCACAAGTATCGGGTTCCGCGGATATAAAAGTTACCGCCAATCAAATGCTAAAAGCTAGAGTTTCTGGATCAGGTGATATTAGCTATAAAGGAAATCCTAAGAAGATTGACACTAAAACATCTGGTTCTGGCGATATTTCAAGCTATTAAGATTTTACAATCAAAAAACAACCACATCAATCAATAAGCGAGGAAGCCCTAACTTTAAGTTGGGGCTTTTTGTTTTATAATTCAAAAAGATTATTAAATAAGATGTTTACCAGTGTTTTATTCTCTTTCAAAATAGTGTAATAGGTTTTGACATCAAAACTCAAAAAACCAACTTGCGCGGCATTTATAGGATTTTCAATTGAAAAATTAATCCTGTAGCTCTGCTTTCGTTTATAACCTAAATTATAATCCCATCCTTTGACTTCTGATAAACTGATTGTCATCATGTAATTAAAGTCTTCTTTATTATAATTATTCTTTGGAATCTTAATTAAATCATCATTCAAGGGAGAAAATGATATTAGATTGTAGTCAAAATAAATAAAATTTTTACTATACCCTTTCTTTGCTCTCTTTCGAATTTTACTTTCCAAATCCAAAAAATAATTAACTAGATGAGTGTCTCCCTCAAAAGTTATTAAAATAGAATCCGAGTAATTAATCTTAGAATTTAGTTGCAAACTATCTATAAAAACTCCATTTCTAAATTTTACTTTCTGGCAATAATTATTTGCACTAAACAAAACCACCAATAAAAAAAGACTAACCCTCATTTCACAATTTCTTGTTTACCCGCAATAATAAAAATACCCCTATCAAAAAGAAAAGCCCCAAGAAAATAGTGCTGTTACGCATACTACCTGTTACTTGAGCTACGGCACCATACATCAAGGTACCTATTACAATCCCTATTTTTTCAGCTACGTCATAAAAACTAAAAAACGAAGTGGTATCGGTAGTTTTAGGCAGAAACTTTGAATAAGTAGAACGTGACAAGGCTTGAATACCCCCCATCACAATACCAACAAGACCCGCAGCAATGAAGAAATCAGTCGGAGTTATAACAAAATAGGCATATACACAAAGAAATACCCATACGAGATTTACCCAAATTAATGTCTTTATGTTTCCATATTTCTTCGATAAAAATGCGGTCAAATATGCCCCAGCGATTGCAATTACCTGAATAATAAGAATGCTTGCTATTAAACCAATGGTTCTAAAATCGTCTGAGCCCCAATCTACCTCCTCTTCCCCAAAATAAGTAGCGATCAACATTACGGTTTGCACCGCCATGCTGTAAACAAAAAAAGCACCGAGATATCTTTTAAGTTTTATTTCAGTACCTAGTTGTTTCCAAACCCCTTGCAGCTCTTTAAAACCATTTAAGATAATATTACGCCTTTCCCCATCTCTTTTGTAGCCCTTTGGTAGATGTTTAAAAGTATATTGACTGAATAGTGCCCACCAAATTCCAGTCAAAACAAAAGAATACTTCATCATAACCAATTCAATTGCTTCACCATTAATTTCTTGAATATCAAAAATCATAGGAAACAGAAGAATCATAAATAGATTGAAAGACAGTAAAATCACACTCCCGATATATCCTAGAGAAAACCCTTTTGCACTAATACCATCTTGTTGCTCCGGATAAGCAATATCTGGCAGATAAGAATTATTAATAGCAAAACTTACCCAAAAACCGACCAGCCCAAAGAAATAACATGCCAATCCAAAATAAATGTTCTCTAATGAAAACCAGTATAAACCTATGCAAGAAATAGCACCTAGATAACAAAAGAATTTTAAAAATATCTTCTTATTTCCCAAATAATCAGCAACACCTGAAATCAGTGGCGTAATTAGGGCAATAAAAACGAAAGCCGCTGAAGTAACATAACTAATCAGTGGTGCCCTGGCTATTTCGCCCCCGAACACGGTTACTTTTTCAATCTCGGCAACTCGGAATAAAGCACCATAGAATAAGGGGAAAATCGCCGATGAAATGACCAAACTATATACCGAATTGGCCCAGTCGTAAAATGCCCAGGCATTCAATAACTTTTTACTTCCTTTTAAACTTAAGATGGACGTCATATTTATAAAAGTAAAAAAGCTGTTCGAAAGGAACAGCTTTTACTGATTTTTATTTTTTGACAACTTTATTTAAATGAAGTTACTCCAAATTTGGCCGCCTCTTGTTTTGCTAGAGGAGCCCATGCTGTCAAGTTGTTGATCCTAGTATCATTCGAAGGGTGGGTACTCATAAATTCAGGTGGTGCTTGACCTCCACTTTTCGCCTTCATTCTTCGCCACAACTCCGCAGCCTCGTCGGGGTTATAACCTGCAATTGCCATAATTTGAAGACCTATTCTATCAGCTTCTGTTTCATGGCTTCTGCTAAAAGGCAACATTCCTAAAACGGTAGATCCAATACCGTACGATTGATTGAATATGTTTCTTGCCTTGGGGTCTTTAATAGCTACATTACCAGCTACGGCCCCAAGTTGTTGCACCATACCCGCGCTCATACGCTGCGCTCCATGGTCTGCAAGCGCATGGGCAACCTCGTGCCCCATAACAACGGCAACACCTGTTTCAGTTTGCGTTATTGGCAGAATACCGGTATAAAAAACTATTTTACCTCCAGGCATGCACCAAGCATTTACGGTTTCGTCATTTACCAGATTATATTCCCATTTATAGTCGTTCAAGTAACCGGGGTATCCATTGGCATCTAACCAACGTTCGGCTGCAGAAGCTATTCTTTGACCCACACTGGTAATCATCTGTGATTCTGCAGTACCTGTAATCACCTTGTTCTCTGTCAAAAACTGGTCATATTGCGCAAAAGCCATTGGAAAAATTTGGCTGTTCGGCATAAAATTCAGCGTACTTTTTCCTGTAAATGGATTGGTTTTACATGCCACAACAGCTAAAAATACTGCGATTGTTAAACTAAGTTTTCTCATAATGTATAGTGTTTATAACTAGAAAATTACAAAATTTTATTTAGCCGAAATATATAAAGACGTAAAGTCTTTACTTATCTCAATACTGTTATTTCCGTTGAGTTTTACCGATTTAAAATCAACTTCATCATTGTCTATCTCTATCGTCTTTATCTTAAAAGGTAATCCATGAAAATGAAGCTTTATAGTTTCATATGCCGTTCTATAGCTTCCATCTTTAAATTGTTGAATGCTCAACCCTTCTTGTTTACCCTTTAACTTAAAATTTCGAAGGCTATAACGTCCTTTTTTATAATCATACCCATCTTGTTGATCTTCATAAACCGTAGAAGTTTCAACACCGTCTTTAAAATATACATCAACTTTCAATTGGTCTATTTCAACCTCGCCGACATACTGCTGAACGGGGTATTTGGGTATCATAGCACCTTCTTTAATAAAAAGCGGAATCTTATCAATTCCTGCGGACACCCACTTTTCGGCACCCCCCTCGACTACTTCTTCAGTCCAATAATTATACCATTTTCCTTTTGGAATATACATTCGCCTGCCTTGGGAATTTGGCTCTTGCACTGGGCAAACCAATATTTGCTCACCAAATAAGAATTCATCTGTTCTAAAATGTGTCTGCGCATCTTCTTGATTATAAAAAACCAAAGACTGCAACATAGGCAAACCTTCTTTGATATACTTGTAAAACATGGTGTATAGATACGGTAGCAGTTCATACCTTAATTCTATAAACTTTCTAACAATATCGGTAACTTCAGTACCAAACGACCAAGGTTCTTGTTCTCCATGATCACCACTTGAGTGCACTCTACAAAAAGGATGAAATACCCCCAATTGTACCCATCTAGCAAAAAGCTCTCCATTCGGTTGTTCTGCAAAACCACCAATATCTGAACCTACAAACGAATAGCCACTCATGCACATTCTTTGCATTTGCACATTAGCAATCCATAAATGTTCCCAGGTAGCAACATTATCTCCCGTCCATGTGGCACAATAACGCTGTGTACCTGAGTACCCTGCCCTTGTCAACACAAAAGGTCTTCTCGGAAAGGTAAACTTTTTCATTCCTTCAAAAGTGGCTCGAACCATCTGCATGCCATAAACGTTATGTGCCTTTCTATGACTACACGGGTGACCATCATAATCGTGTCTAACATCAAGGTTAGCTGTTTTAGAAGGCACTTCCATAACAGCAGGTTCGTTCATATCATTCCAAACCCCATGAACCCCTATATCGGCAATCATTTCTTTATAGAGACCTGCCCACCATTCACGCACTTCAGGATTCGTAAAATCAGGAAACTTACATTCTCCCGGCCAAACTTTTCCTTTAAAATGTGGCCCATCGGCCCTTCTACAAAAGAAACCATTATCCATGGCCTGTTGGTATACCCAATAATCACGATCAATCTTAATACCCGGATCAATCATGGTAACCGTCTTGAACCCATCTTTTTGTAATTCATCCACCATTTTCTTCGGATTTGGAAAACGACGATTGTCCCAAGTGAAACAACGGAAGCCTTCCATATAGTCGATATCCAAATAAATAGCATCACATGGAATTTTTAATTCTCGAAATTTGCTGGTAATATCCTTAACTTTTTTCTCTGGATAATAACTCCATTTTGATTGATGAAATCCCAAGGCCCACATTGGTGGCAGCTCTGGTACACCGGTCAAATTGGTATAGGATTCAACAACTTTCGAAATTTTAGGTCCGTAAAAGAAATAATAGTTCATTTCTCCACCATCGGCCCAAAAACTTGTAATATTTCTACGTTCATGGGCAAAATCAAAATGGGTTCTAAATGAGTTGTCAAAAAAGATACCGTATGCAATATTTTTGTTCAACCCTACATAAAAAGGGATTGATTTGTACAAGGGTTCTTGGTCTTTTCCGTAAGCATAAGAGTCTGTTGCCCAATTGTTTATTCGTTTGCCCTTGAGGTTTGTATGCGAAGCTTTATCACCCATACCGTAATAACTTTCAGCAGATTGGGTGACTTTACTCATTTTTACAATATTTCCCCCATAGTCATAACTCTCCTCCCAGTGAAAACCTTGCTCATCTTCATTGATGATATTATCCTCTAAATCGGTAATCTGGACTTTTAAATTTGATTTTTTGACGTAAATTTTAATTTTACCTGTGGTAATTGCATATTCTGGCGGCTCTTCTTTAACATCTAACTCATTATACCCTAAACTTACGTTTTCACTTATTGCATACGAAAAGTCTGGTTCAAATACATGCTCTGTAGCGTAACGGAACCTTACCACACTATCGCGCATTACCATTATCTCTAAAATCACCCCGTTTTGAGTTGTAAAATAAAGCTTGTCGTTATCTTGCCTAAACTCTGTAATTTGATTGGGGTGCTGATTGCCCCTTCTTTCGATTTCAGTATTGGTAATCATAGGATATTTTTTATGAGACTAACAAAAGAAGAACATTAGACCGAGATTATGAAAAGATGTTTTCAACAGTACGTTAGCTATAACGTTATAGTTCTCTTTTGTTACTTAAAAATCTGCACACTTAGTGGTGGCAATATGGTTTTGAATGAATATGCTCTACCGTGCATTTCTTTTTTAACAGGTTTAACGGTTTTCTTACCTAAGCCACTACCGCCATATTTGGTATCATCACTATTAAAAACCTGCTTTAACTGTGTGCTTTTAGAGACCCCGATGGCATAATTTTCTCGAGGTACAGGGGTAAGATTGCAAACAATTACTAAATCATCTTTACTATCGTGCCCTTTGCGGAGATATGTTAACACAGAATTTTCGCTGTCTCCGTAATCTATCCATTCAAAGCCCTCATTACTAAATTGTTTTTCATGCAAGGCAGGATAATCTTTGTAAACCGTATTTAAATCTTTAATAACCTTCTGAATACCTAAATGAAAATCGTACTCGGTTAGGTGCCAATCAAGGCTTTGTTGAAAATTCCATTCTGATGTCTGTCCAAACTCACCGCCCATAAAAATAAGGTTAGCTCCAGGATGTGTAAACATATAGCCGAACAGTAACCTCAAGTTAGCAAAGCGTTGCCATTCGTCACCCGGCATGCGATATACCAAAGATTGCTTGCCATAAACCACTTCATCATGTGAAAAAGGAAGCATAAAGTTTTCGGTAAATGCATAGGTCATACTGAATGTGATATCATTCTGATGATGCTTACGATAGATAGGCTCTTTCTTAAAAAATTCTAGGGTATCGTGCATCCAACCCATCATCCATTTCATGCCAAAACCAAGACCGCCAAAATGTACCGGTTTAGAAACCCCTGAGAATGCCGTTGATTCTTCGGCAATGGTCTGTACTCCCTCAAAACTGGCATAAACTTCTTGATTCATCTCCCGTATAAAAGACATTGCCTCAAGGTTTTCGTTGTTTCCGTACATATTAGGCTCCCACTCCCCATCTTCCCTTGAATAATCTAGATAAAGCATTGAAGCAACGGCGTCTACACGAAGGCCATCAACATGATATTGATCCAACCAAAAAATAGCATTGCTAATTAGAAAAGCCCGGACTTCATTTCTACCATAGTTAAAAATCAAACTTTTCCAATCAGGATGATAGCCTCTTCTTCTATCGGGATGCTCATAGAGATGTGATCCGTCAAAAAAACCAAGGCCATGGGCATCTTCAGGAAAATGTGATGGTACCCAATCTAGAATTACACCTATACCAGCTTGGTGCAGCTTATCTACTAGCAGTTTAAAACCTTCCGGTTTTCCAAAACGAGCGGTTGGGGCAAAATAACCCGTAAGTTGATAGCCCCAAGACGGGTCATAAGGATATTCCATGATGGGCATAAATTCTACATGCGTAAAGCCCATGTCACTTACATAGGTCACCAGTTCATCGGCAAGTTCTACGTAAGAAAGAAAATCATTGTTCATTTTTCTTTTCCAAGAACCTAAGTGTACTTCGTATACGGAATAGGGTTTATCTAAGGCATTATGATTGGCTCTGGTATCCATCCAGCTCTTATCATTCCATTTGTACGGGGCATCCCAAACAACAGAGGCAGTTTTTGGTGGATGTTCGCAAAATCTAGCAAATGGGTCTGCTTTTTCGGTAACAATGCCGTCATTATTGGATTGTATTTTATACTTGTAAATAGCGCCTTTAGCTACCCCAGGAATAAAACCTTCCCAAATTCCACTAGAATCCCATCTAACATTTAATTGATGTTCTTTATCGTTCCAAAAATTAAAATCACCGACAACGGCAACAGCTTTGGCGGTAGGCGCCCAAACAGCAAAGTAAGTACCTTTTACCCCATCAATCTCTAAAAGATGAGAACCCAATTTTTCGTACAACCGATAATGCTTTCCACCCTTAAATAAATTTATATCGAAATCTGTAAAAAGACTATGTGTAATAACCTCTGCCATGTTATTAAATTAAGTGAATTACAATATTAAGCATCTTTAAGAAAGATATACCTAATTAGCATATAGAATTAAGAAATTATGAGGGTAAATTAAAAATGGAACGCTTTTTGATTCCTAATAATGCAAACAAAAAAATTATAACCATTTCAATTCAAAATCAGAAATTATGCAAAAAATCAAACTTTTATTAGGCTCATTAGCCGTTATCTTTTTTATGTCTTGTGAAGGACCTCAAGGACCCCCAGGATTTGATGGTTTAAATGGTCTTAACGGACTTGACGGCCAAGATGGAGTAAATATTTTAGGAAAAGTTGTGGAAGTACAAGGGACTTTTTCAGCGGCCAATGATTATACCATTTCATACGAATTTCCAGATACCATCGAAGTTTTTGAATCTGATGTGGTTTTGGTATATCTTCTATTTGAACAAGTAGATGACCCGAATGGTGGAGACCCTATAGACGTGTGGCGTTTATTACCCCAGACCAGGATTTTGGATCAAGGGCTTTTGCAATATAACTATGACCATACTTTTTTTGATGTAAATATATTTTTAGAATCTGATTTTGACTTAACAACGTTACCTGCAGGTGATACTGATGACCAAATCTTTAGAATCGCTGTTGTACCTGCAGAATTTGGTGAAGACAATAATATAGATGTATCGAATTTAAATGCAGTGATGAGTGCCCTCAACGTTAATACGGATACCGTAGAAACTTCCGTTTTGGATTAAAAATACCAAGCGCTATTATATTAAAGCCCTTTTCAGCAATGATTAGGGTTTTTTCTTTGAATTAATTGCTAATTTTGAAAGGAAACGTGTTTTTGAACGTCTCATTTAAAAAAGAAACATGGGAAAAAATATTGCTATACTGGTTCTTTTGGTCCTTTCTGGATGTAAAGGAATATCTCAAGAAGAAAAGGAAAAACTTACTGCTAAAAACGACGAGAAAAAGACTTACGCAGTGACCAAAACAGATGCTGAATGGAAAGCTGAACTAACCGATGCAGAATACTACGTGCTTCGTAAAGCTGCCACTGAAAATTCGTTTAGTAGTGACTTGTTAGAGAACAAAGAAAAAGGAACCTATGTTTGTGCTGGCTGTGCCACGCCACTGTTTAGAAGTGAAAATAAGTTTAAGTCAGGTACAGGATGGCTCTCTTTTGACCAAGAGATAGAAGGAAATGTTGCTTATGATGTAGATTACAAAATAGGCTATGCCAGAACAGAAGAACATTGTGCAACTTGTGGCGGCCATTTGGGGCACGTTTTTAATGATGGCCCAAAAGAAACTACCGGAAAGAGACATTGTATCAATGGTGTTGCTTTAGACTTTATACCCGACCCACAATGAAAAAATACGGTGTTGAAAAATCAGAGGAAGAGTGGAAAGAACTTCTTACTCCTGAAGAATATTATGTTTTAAGGCAAAAAGGTACGGAGCGACCACATACGGGAGCGCTAAATCTGCACTTTGAAAATGGTGATTATCATTGTAAAGGCTGTAAAGCAAAACTCTTCGAAAGTGAACATAAATTTGAAAGTGGCTGCGGTTGGCCTTCTTTCGACGAAGCTGTAGAAGGAGCCATAGAGTATATCAGGGATACAAGTCACGGAATGGTTAGAACAGAAACCGTATGTGCAAATTGTGGCGGTCATTTAGGTCATGTTTTTAATGATGGACCTAGGAAAACCACGGGCCAACGCTATTGTATCAATTCTTTAAGTATCGATTTTGATGCCTCTAAGAATCAATAAGGACAGATTGTATAAACTTCAATTGTAGAGAGATATCACTCAATTCTAGTTTTACGTTATACAAAACCTGTTGTTTGATAGTCTAAAATTTACAACTCTTCACTATCTTTGCACCTCCATTTTAACAACTAAAATCTTTACGGAATGAGCAATTTTGATGTTATTGTTTTAGGTAGTGGTCCAGGAGGTTACGTAACTGCGATTAGGGCTTCTCAATTAGGTTTAAAAACCGCTATAGTTGAAAAAGAAAACTTAGGTGGAGTTTGCCTAAATTGGGGTTGTATTCCTACCAAAGCATTATTAAAATCTGCACAAGTATTTGAATATTTAAAGCATGCCGAAGACTACGGGCTTAACGTAAAGAAAGTAGAGCATGACTTTGATGCTGTTGTTAGCCGAAGTAGAGGTGTAGCGGATGGAATGAGCAAAGGAGTTCAATTTTTGATGAAGAAAAACAAAATTGAAGTTTTAAACGGATACGGAAAAGTACTACCCGGTAAAAAAGTCGCTGTTAAAGGTGAGAATGGTGATGCAACTGAGTATAGTGCAAACCATATAATCATCGCCACTGGTGCTAGAAGTCGTGAATTACCTAGTCTTCCACAGGATGGGAAAAAAGTTATCGGCTATCGCGAAGCAATGACTCTAGAGAAGCAGCCTAAAAAATTAATAGTTGTTGGTAGTGGGGCCATCGGTATTGAGTTTGCTTATTTCTATAATAGCATGGGTACCGAAGTTACCGTGGTAGAATACTTACCAAATATCGTTCCCGTTGAAGATGAAGACGTGTCCAAACAGTTGGAGCGTAGTTTTAAAAAATCTGGAATCAAAATAAAGACTTCAGCCGAGGTTACTAAAGTAGATACTAGTGGAGCTGTTGTTAAGGCTACCGTAAAAACAGAAAAAGGAGAAGAAGTTTTGGAAGCTGATATTGTTCTTTCTGCTGTTGGAATAAAAACGAACATCGAAAATATCGGTCTTGAAGAAGTCGGTATTGCTACAGATAGGGATAAAATTTTGGTTAACGATTACTATCAAACCAACATTCCAGGTTATTATGCTATTGGTGATGTTACACCGGGGCAAGCATTAGCCCATGTAGCTTCTGCCGAGGGTATTCTTTGTGTAGAAAAAATTGCCGGAATGCATGTTGAAGCCTTGGACTATGGCAACATTCCAGGGTGTACTTATTGTTCACCGGAAATAGCTTCTGTTGGCTTGACCGAAAAACAGGCCAAGGAAAAAGGATATGATATCAAAGTTGGTAAATTTCCTTTTTCTGCAAGTGGAAAAGCAAAGGCTTCCGGTAGTTCAGACGGATTCGTAAAAGTAATCTTTGATGCCAAATATGGAGAGTGGCTGGGGTGCCATATGATAGGGGCCGGAGTTACCGATATGATTGCTGAAGCAGTATTGGGAAGAAAACTTGAAACCACTGGCCATGAAGTTTTAAAAGCCGTGCACCCGCATCCGACCATGAGTGAGGCGGTTATGGAAGCCGTTGCTGCCGCTTATGATGAGGTTATTCACTTATAACAACTGAACTTTGCTAATACTTTTTAGAGCCACGGCTATTTTAGAAGGAATATCTTATCTTCTATTATTTGGTTTAACCATGCCCCTAAAATATTGGGCAGAAATCGGAGAACCCAATAAGGTCATTGGAATGGCACATGGAATTCTTTTTATTCTATTTGTGGTTTTAGCGGGTATCGTTTGTTGGGAACGTAAATGGAGTATAAAAAGATTTCTAATCTTTTTTATTGCTTCTCTGCTCCCATTTGGAACCTTTTATGCCGACAAAAAATATTTGAAAGAACATTAGTTTTCTTGAACAACGAACTTATAAATAGTACCATTAAAGGCACAGATAAATAGATTCTCATTGGCATCAGTGCCAAAAGACGCAATATTAAGCCCTGATTCTAAAAGCAGTTCGTTTGCACTACCATCCTCTTCTAAAACCCATATTCGACCGCTCACAAAATCACCATACACATATTTACCTTGTAATGTAGTGATGTCATCACCTCTGTAGACATAACCTCCGGTAATTGACCTGTCACCATTATCTTGATTGTATTCAAAAATGGGAGCTATCAAACCCGTGTCATCACAATCTCCTGAAAAACAAGAAGTACCTTCGAACAGTTTCCAGCCGTAATTACCGCCTGGCTCGACAACATCAATTTCTTCTATTTCGTTTTGGCCAACATCGCCAGTCCATAATTTACCGGTGGTTGTATCGAAACTCATTCGCCACGGATTACGAAATCCATAGGCAAAGATTTCATCTCTTGAGGCAGTATCATCAACAAAAGGATTATCAGAAGGTATGGCATAGTTCAAGCCTCCTTCTTGATTATCAACATCTATTCGAAGAATATTCCCTAATAGATTTGTTCTGTTTTGGGCATTTCCACCGGGGTCACCACTTCCACCTCCATCACCCATTGCAATATACAAGTAACCATCAGAACCAAAAGCTATTTGACCACCATTATGATTTGTTGCAGGCTGCGGAATTTCGATGATAACAAGCTCACTGGCCAAATCAACACTATTCTGATTTGTAGTCGAAACAGTAAATCTAGAAATTACGGAGAGTCCTTCAGAGGGTGTATAGCAAGCATAAACATAAGCATTGCTTGTAAAATTTGGATGAAAGGCAAAGCCAAGCAGACCTTGCTCACTAGATGTAGAAATTGTCCCTCTCAAATCAAGAAATACGTTGGTTTCCGTAGTGCTTTCATCGTTTTCAAAAACCCGAATAGCACCTCCTTTTTCAGCGACAAAGATTCGATTGGTACCATCATTAGGAGATTGAAAATCTAATGGTTGTGTAAAACTAAGGTTCGGAAACGCATTTATTAATCCTATAGTTTCCGCTACCATTTCTTCTCCAGAATCATCCACCTCATCTTCTGGATTACTATTGAATTCTTCCGTTTCACAAGAAAATATAAAAAGGGATAAGAACAAAAAAAGGTTTTTAAGAACTTTCATAGCAGTGGGGTTTACTATTATATACGCAGAAATCGACCCGGTTAGATTTTTGCAAAAAAAAGAGCTCCTTAAATTAAGGAGCTCTTTCGCGTTAAAATTATTTTTTATATCTAGAATTTGTAACCAAGGCCAACAAAAAGACCGTTACCTCTAGCTGTAATATCTAAGTCTCCTGTATAACTATTATTCAATTGTTGCGAATATCTGGCTTCAACAAAAAAATCTTCTGTGATATCATACCCGAGTCCCGCTGCAATACTAGTACTAAGACTGGATATATCATCTCCAGTTTCCTCTAAAGAAAAACTGATTTCAGGACCAGCTTGAAGATTAAAGCCTTCAGCAACATAAATTTTGGCCAACACTGGAATAAAAATAGCCGAGGATCCGTCTACAGAAGCATAAAGTAATTCTGGCTGAATGTGAAACTTTTCAGTAACACCAAAATCTCCTATCAGTCCTAAATAAAAACCAGCATCTGAACCTGTTACAGATTCATCTTCAAACGTTACTTTACCACCTGCATTTAAAAAACCTACAGTAGCACCAAATCTTGAATCTTGTGCATTTGCATTAAACGCGAATCCTGTTACTAAAAGCGTAATTAATAATACTTTTCTCATAAAATTAAGTTTAAGTTTAAGCCATAAACGTCCCTAATCTTAGGATATTGCCAGAGCTACTATTATTTGAATTTCACAGACTCATTTGATATATAGGTGATATTTAGTTCAAAAAGCACTGTATTGCCAGGTCGTAGCTCTGCAGCCCAAAACCTAAAACTACACCCTTAGCTCCAGAAGAAATATAAGAAGTATGTCGAAAATCTTCTCTTTTAAAGGTATTGGATATATGTACCTCGACAACAGGTGTTTCAATTGCTTTTACCGCATCACCAATACCCACTGAGGTATGGGTGTAAGATGCCGCATTTAGAACAATACCATCATAAGTGAAGCCCACTTCTTGAAGCTTATCAATAATTTCGCCCTCAATATTTGACTGAAAATATTCTAACTGTAGCGTTTTAAATTTAAGCTGCAGCTTCGTAAAATAATCTTCAAAGGTTTCTTTTCCGTAAACCTCGGGTTCACGCTTGCCCAAAAGATTTAAGTTGGGCCCATTTATAATTATAAGCTTCATAAAGTAAAAGTAATAATAATTTAAGGGCATAAAAAAACGGAAGCTTAGAAGCTTCCGTTTAAAGTGATTGTTATGTTCGAAGTCGGTGTCTAGTTAAATCTATAGCCAACTCCCGCTGTAAGTGTGTTTATATCAACAAAATCTCCAAAATCTCCCCCTCTTGAAACTTGAAACCCATATCTAGCTTCCACAAACCAATTAGCGTCAATTTGATATCCCGCTCCAAAGGCAATATCTAGACCAAACTCTCCGTCAGGTAAATCCTCCAATAAATAGTTAATTTGAGGTCCAGCCTGAATATTAAAATCTTCAGAAACCTTGTATTTTGCCATTATCGGAATGTATAACGAAGTTAAATCATCAACAAAACTCAATAATATAGATGGTTCAATATCAAAGGTTTCGCTAGCTACAAAGTTATAGCCCGCGCCAACAAAAAATCCAAGTTCGCTATCGCTTGAATCCCCAAAGAAATCATCATCGTTATCAATGCTTATTGAAACATTGTTTACACCAGCTTTAACCGAAAAGCCTTCTTGACCATAAGATGCTAGAGAAATAGATAAACTGAATAGGCAACAAATAAATAATTTTTTCATAATAATAGTTGTTTTTGATTTCCTACAAAAATAAGAAAGCTTTTCGTATTGATCAAGTTTAGCAGTTTAGAATAAAAATAGTATGCCTACCATTACTGTAGCAAAAGTACCTTCGTTACTAATTGCTGCATATGAAACGTTTAGCTCTGTTGTTCGATTAATATCTACACCTATCATTGGCTTGTAATAAAGCCCCCCTTCAAAACCATCGCTAACGCCAATAGCATAACCAATATCGCCACCCAATTTAAAGCCATAAGAAGGGTATACCCTTAAAGCAGCGGCAGCCGGAATGTATTGTAAATTGGCAAATTCTGTGCTGATTGTTATTCCACCATCAGATATAGTTTCATCTTCGCCAAAAGCATTGTTAAATCCTGTGGCTAAGCCCAAATCGATTTCTTTTGAGAGCCCCCAAACATATAGAAGATCTACACCTAAACTGAAGCTATAAAAGTCGGACACGTCACCAGTAATAATACCTGCGTTTAAACCCGCCCTAAAATTCGTACGATCTACTTGCGCATGAATGCCTAAAGAGGTGAATAAAAAAATAATAGTTGCTACAAAAATTTTCATAATAAAATGGTTTGGTTATTTGTGATTGCAAACTTATCACCTTTTACAAGCCTAGATAATTAAAGTTGTAATCTGCTTTAAATCAGTTGTAAAAACAGGACTTTATGAAGGAGAAATGTTTTTACATTCTAATGTATCTTTACTGAATGAAATGGAGTCAAGCCTTACAAGACTATAAACACTACTTGAAAATAGAACGAGGTTTATCAGAAAATTCCATTAAAAATTACACTTTAGACGTAGCTAAACTTATTGATTTTTTAGAACAGTCTAAAATCAACGAAAGTCCAATATCAATCTCAAAAGAAACCATACAGCAGTTTGTTTATGAAATCGCGAAATTGGTAAATCCTAGATCGCAAGCGCGTATTGTTTCTGGTCTAAAAGGTTTTTTTAATTACCTGATTTTTGAAGACTTCCGTGCAGAAAACCCTATGGATTTAATCGAGTCTCCTCAAATTGGAAGAAAACTACCAGATACCCTCTCTACCGAAGAAATTAATCAATTAATTCGTGCCATTGACCTTTCTAAACCTCAAGGAGAGCGGAATAGGGCCATTCTTGAAACCTTGTACGGTTGTGGGCTTAGAGTATCAGAATTAACCAACCTAAGACTGTCTGATCTCTATTTTGAAGAAGATTTCGTAAAGGTAACAGGAAAAGGAGATAAACAGCGCTTCGTACCTATTAGTAAACTCAATAAAAAATACATCAACCTGTATAGAAATGAAGTTCGAGTACATCAAAAAATCGAAGTAGGCCATGAAGACTTTGTATTTTTAAACAGAAGAGGAAAGCAATTGACCCGAGCTATGGTATTTACCATTATAAAAGGACTTGCAGTGGCTATTGGACTAGAGAAAAATATTAGCCCACATACATTTAGACATTCATTTGCTACGCATCTTTTAGAAAATGGTGCTGATTTACGTGCAATACAACAAATGCTAGGTCATGAAAGTATTACAACTACAGAAGTTTACATGCACGTTAATCGCACACACCTAGCCAAAGTTTTAAATGAGTTTCATCCCAGAAAATAAAATTTTAAAACCTAAATTTTGAACCAAGGTTTAAAAAACTAGTTCCAGGTTTCTCTGAACCTAAAGGATTTACACTTGAAGAATTCATAACAGGAAGCTGAAAAATACCTTCAATAGAAAGATTTTCGTTGAATTGATGCCCAGCACCCATTATAATATCAACCCTGGGCGGCTTTATCCCTCTAGGCAAAAACTCCCATTCGGCCTGGGCACCTCCTATCAAATAAGTTTTCTCGTCAGAGAGGTACTTCTTTAAAAGAAGAGGAGCTCTAAAGCGCTCTCCCAAAACATTTCTTTGATAAAAACCTCTAATCTCCACCTCTAAATTAGTATTTATCAAATGTGTAACCGAAAAATTCGAGTAGCGTTCACCATTACTAAAAGTAGGATAAGAAAAACCTTCAATATCTGAGGTAGACGTTTCTTTCTGGGCAGACATGAAATTTGCCGTATGCATAAAAAGTAATAGCAACAAAGTCTTTCTCATCTACTCCAAATTAATAATATCTTCTTTAACACATCTACCTATTGGCTAAAAATTAACGCCATTCCCTTCCCAATTTATTTACTCTAACAAAGCTTAAAGTAATATATTTGAAACTTAAAAATCTCAAGATGTCAGAACTTAAAAGACAATGGTGGAAAGAAGGCGTAGTCTACCAAATATACCCGCGAAGCTTTCAAGACACTACCGGAAATGGTGTTGGTGATTTAAACGGTATTACCAAAAGACTGGACTATATTAAAAGTCTTGGAGTAGACATTATTTGGCTCTGCCCTGTTTACCAATCACCCAATGATGACAATGGCTATGACATAAGTGAATATCGAACCATAATGCCAGAATTTGGTACAATGGCCGATTTTGACGCACTCTTATCCGGTATGAAATTAAGAGGTCTAAAATTAGTGATGGACTTGGTGGCCAACCATACAAGTGATGAGCATTTTTGGTTTCAAGAGTCCCGAAAATCAAGAGACAATAAATATCGAGATTATTACCATTGGTGGCCAGCGGAAAAAGGCACACCACCAAAAAGATGGAGCTATTTTGATGTAGACGGTAATGCTTGGAAATATGATAAATTGACCGATTCGTATTATCTACATTATTTTTCGGTAAAACAACCCGATTTAAAATGGGAAAATCCTGAAGTACGAAAAGAAATTTATGATATTATTCGCTTTTGGTTTGATAAAGGTGTAGATGGTTTTCGCATGGATGTCATACCGTTTATTTCAAAAGATACTACTTACCCTGAGATACCAGAAAAATATAAGGGAAATTATGTGTCTTACTATTCAGAAGGGCCAAGATTACATGAATATCTACATGAAATGAATCAGGAGGTATTATCGAAATATGATGTAATGACCGTTGGGGAAGCTCCTGGGATTACATTAGATAAGGCATTGGATTTTGTTGATGAGGATAGAGAAGAATTAAATATGTTCTTTCATTTTGACCTTATGTCTTTAGATAGAGATGGTGATGAAGTTTTTTGGATGAGAAGCGATAAATGGAAACTTACCGAATTTAAAAAAATTCACTCAGAGTGGGATAAGGTTTTTGCCAAAAGAGGATGGGGAAGCATGTTTTTAAGCAATCATGATTTTCCGCGAAGCGTAAGCAGATGGGGCAATGATTCTCCCGAGCATTGGCGTAATGCATCAACAATGCTCCATACCTTTCTATTGACAATGAGAGGTACACCCTATTTCTATTTTGGGGATGAAATAGGTATGACCAACGTTCGTTTTGACACTATAGAAGATTATAAAGATATTAATACGCTTAACCGATATGAACTTTTAAAACAGAGTGATATAAGTCTGGAGGACTTTATTGAGAACGAAAAAGAAGCTGCACGTGATAATGCGAGAACACCGATGCAATGGGATAGCAGTACACATTCCGGTTTTACCGAATCGAAACCTTGGATAAAGGTGAATTCAAATTATAAAACCGGTATCAACGTTGCGGCACAAGAAAATGATAACCATTCTGTTTTGAACTATTTCAAGCAAATGGTGCTACTTAGAAGAAATCATCTTGGCCTGGTTTATGGTGATTACGAGTTGTTATTAGAAGATAATGAAGAAGTTTATGCCTACACCAGAATTTTTAAATCAGAAAAATATCTAATTCTACTCAGTTTTTCGGAAAACGAAACCACTGTAGATATTGACGAAGTTTCTTTTAAAAATGCCGAACTACTTATTTCAAATGATACGACGCTAAAATCGCAATCAACACCAAACTTTCATTTAAAGCCTTATCAAGCTTGTGTTTATGAATTAACCTGATATTTCTTTTTGAAAGGACGAATGATTAATCGAGCCTCTCTATCAAATTTGATGTAATTATAGACCCAATTGATAAAGACCACTACCCTATTTCTAAAACCAATCAAGAAATAGAGGTGAACGAACATCCATATAAACCAAGCGAATATACCTTGAGACTTAAATTTAGGGAGGTCAGCTACGGCCTTATTTCTACCTACGGTAGCCATACTTCCTTTGTCATAATATTTAAAAGGTATTAAAGATTTATCTTCAGACATTCTAATCAGGTTCTTACCTAAATTTTCACCTTGTTGAATGGCAGGTTGCGCCATCATGGGATGACCGTGAGGGTATAATTCAGATTCCATTTGAGCAACATCGCCCAAAGCAAAAACATGCTCAAAACCTGCTACTTTATGAAACTCATCAACCTTTAACCGGTTTCCACGGCATAACAACTCTTTTGCATCCAATCCATTCACGGAGACCGCCTGTACTCCTGCCGCCCAGACTAAAGTAGCCGTTCTAAAAACGGTATCAGTATTTGTAGTGGCGACCATGCCATCATAATCGTTGACCCGAACATTTTTCCAAACATTTACCCCTAGGCTTTCTAAAAACTGTTCTGCTTTTTTCGACGCAATCTCGCTCATGGCCGGTAAAATTCTATCGCCTCCCTGCACAAGATTGATTTGTGCCCTTCTGGTATCCAAGTCGGGGTAGTCTTTTGGCAGTATACCCTTTTTTATTTCTGCAAGTGCACCGGCCAATTCAACTCCTGTTGGTCCTCCGCCTACAATAACAAAATTCATAAGTGCTTCACGCTCATGCAAATCATCTGTCAACAAAGCCTGCTCAAAATTTTCTAAAATTAAGCTCCGTAAGTTCAATGATTCCGGAATAGATTTCATAGACATACTGTTCGCCTCAATTGCTTTGTTACCAAAAAAATTGGTTGTAGAGCCCGTTGCTACTACTAGATAGTCAAATTTTAAAGCTCCAATATTGGTTTTCACCATATTGGTATCGGTATCTATGGCCAAAACTTCTGCTAACCTAAAATAGGTGTTTGGAAAATCGTGTATTACCTTTCTAATCGGATAGGCTATGGAGTCTGGCTCCAGTCCACCAGTAGAAACCTGATATAATAAGGGCTGAAAAGTATGGTAGTTGTGCTTATCTAAAAGCACCACCTGAAATTCTTTATTACGTAACTTTTTTGCTAAAGAAATACCCCCAAAACCACCACCTATAATGACAACTCTTGGAAAACTTGATTGTGGTATATTCATAGAATCGATTGAACAACAAATTTACAAATAAGCCATAGGTATCCGTTAATTTTCCGAGAAGCATTTTAGTATATTTATCATAAGATTAAACCAATCCATACCATGAAAATTAAACTTCTAATAATAACCTTATCGATTTTCAATTTAGCTTTTGCACAAAAAACCAAAGAAACAGCACTCAGCGCTCTTGATGCCAAAAGCCAGAAATATAGTGAAATAGCCCAAGAGATTTGGGGTTACGCCGAAATGGGCTATCAAGAAACCAAAAGCTCTTCGCTCTTGCAAACCACGCTCAAGGAGGAAGGTTTTAAAATAAGGACAGGAATAGCTGAAATCCCCACTGCTTTTGTCGCTGAATATGGTTCCGGGTATCCGGTAATTGCAATCTTGGGAGAGTTTGACGCCCTACCGGGGCTGTCTCAACAGGCCGTTCCTGAAAAAAAATCGGCAGGCAAGGTCGCCGGACATGCATGTGGTCATCACTTATTTGGAACTTCCTCTTCAGCAGCAGCTATTGCGGTGAAAGATTGGATGAAAGCGAACAAACAATCCGGAACTATACGCTTCTACGGTTGTCCGGCAGAAGAAGGCGGCGGTGCCAAAGTCTATATGTCGAGAGAAGGTTTGTTCGACGATGTTGATGTTGCCCTTCACTGGCATCCAAGTTCGCAAAATGCAGCAAGTGCCGCAGCGGCATTGGCAAACATTTCGGCTAAATTTAGGTTCTATGGGGTTTCGGCGCATGCAGCAGGTGCACCTGAAATGGGTCGCTCTTCTTTAGACGCTGTCGAAGCCATGAATGTTATGGTGAATATGATGCGTGAGCACATTCCACAAGAGGCTAGAATACATTATGTAATTACCGATGGCGGAAAAGCGCCAAATGTAGTTCCTGATTTTGCAGAAGTCTATTACTATGCTAGGCACAATAAAAGAGACGTTGTACGAGGTATTTTTGAACGCATTGTAAAGGCTGCAGAAGGTGCAGCTTTGGGTACTGAAACTACCATGAAATATGAAATTGTTAATGGCGTTCACGAATTGTTGCCGAATTTGACACTTCAGAAACTGGTACATACGAACCTTACCAAAATAGGAGGTTTCAGCTATACCGAACAAGAAAAGGAATTTGGTAACAAAATAGCTATAAGTCTTGGTCAAGATGAGTTGAACGAGAAACGTGCCTTAGAGGTTCAACCCTATAAGGAAACGGCAAGGGCTTATGGCTCTACAGATGTAGGCGATGTCAGCTTTGTGGTACCTACGGTAGGTTTCGGTACGGCAACATGGGTACCCGGCACTCCTGCGCATAGCTGGCAAGCCGTTGCTGCTGGTGGAACTTCAATCGGTAACAAGGGCATGATGGTTGCGGCAAAAACTCTTACGGCTACGGCCATTGACTTGTTTAGTAATAAAGACCTCATCAAAAAAGCAACTACTGAATTTGAAGAACGAAGAGGTAAAGGTTTTATTTACAAGCCATTGTTAGGTGATAGGGCACCAGCTTTAGATTATAGAAAATAGGCTGTAACAAAAAAGCATCTTAAGCTACTAACATTAAAACGACCTACGAACCATCTGTGAATAAAGAATTAGAGCACAAATTTGTGACTGAACTTGAGAGCAATCAAAATATTGTTCACAAGGTCTGTAGCCTTTATACAAATGATAGGGATGCTCACAATGACCTGTTTCAAGAAATAACTATTCAATTATGGAAAGCATATCCAAAATTTCGTGGAGAGGCAAAATTCAGCACTTGGATGTATCGTGTTGCCCTGAACACTGCTATTACACTTTATCGAAAATCTAAAAGACGGATTAAAACCCAAGATTTTGATAGTGTAATTTATAAGATTAAGACCGACGAATATGATGATACTGAAGAGAAACAATTGAAATTGATTTATGATGCGGTCAAACAATTGGGAGACATTGATAAAGCACTTGTATTTCTGTATTTGGAAGATAAAGACTATTCTGAAATAGCTGCAACCTTAGGTATTACCGAAGTAAATGCTAGAGTAAAAATGAATCGTATAAAAAATAAACTAAGGACCATCTTAAATCCGTAAGTATGATGATGGACGAATTGGAACTCTTGAAAAAAGATTGGCAAAAGAAGGAAGAGCATCTTCCTAAACTGTCTTTTGATGAAATCTATAAGATGATTTGGAAAAAGTCGTCTTCTATCGTGAAGTGGATATTTTATATAAGTATTGCTGAATTCGTATTTTGGATAGCAATGCTATTTATTCCTTTTAGTTATGAAAAATTTGAAGGTGAAAACTCAGAAATATTTAACAATACAGAACTTATACTAAACATAATCAGTTTTGGAGCAATCCTATTTTTTATCTTCAAATTCTATCAGAATTATAAAAAAATCAGTGCCACCGATTCCGCAAAAGCCTTAATGAAGAAAATAATTAGTACCAGAAAAATTGTAATGCAATATGTTTGGTTTAATGTAATTCTTTTTGCCGTATCATTTATACTTTTAACAACTGAAATTATTATCTATGACCCAGTCGACCTTGGGCTAACTGAAAAAATTGCAGCGGCGGACAGTAAAATACTTATTTGGACCGCAATTGCCGGAATTACTGTTGTAACGATACTAATCTTTTGTACGCTTCTCTGGCTTTTTTACCGACTTATCTACGGAATTCTACTTAAAAAGCTAAACGCAAACTACAGTGAACTAAAAAAACTAGAAGTTTAAGACTTGTGGCTATATCGTCTTTTTTCGTGATCTGCTTCGTAAGCAGCTAGCTCCGACTCCGGAATTACGTGGAGAAAAGACGGATGCTGCTCTATTGCATATTCTAATTTCTCAATTATTTGTTCGACCGACTCATTATCGTAATCAATATCTAGAGGTTCTTTGATTTGCATCGATTGAAGAATGCCCTTCTTTTTAATATATAATCCCTTTTTGTCGAAAGACCTTCTAAATCCGTCAATAACTACGGGCACTACAATAGGTTTATACCTTTTTATAATATGAGCCGTACCTTTTCGTAATGGTTTCCAAGGTTTTGTTGTTCCCTGCGGAAAAGTTACCACCCATCCGTCTTCCAAAGCAATGCCTATACTTGAAATATCGCTCATTTTAACCTGTCTTTGAACATCTTGACCATCGGCACGCCAAGTACGTTCAATGCTTATCGAACCGGCATAGGCAAGAATTTTGGTTAAAAGACTTTTACCCATGGTTTCCTTAGCAGCTACATAATAAAAATTCAATTTCGGATTCCACAAATACCCAACATTTTTAATACTGTCATCCCGACCCTTTAAACTCGCGTTAAAAACATGAAACATGGCAACTACATCGGCAAAATAAGTTTGATGATTACTTACAAACAGCACATTTTTATCCGGTAAATTTCGAATAACTTCAGAGCCTTCAATATCCAAAGTATTAAAACCTTTATATCTTGAATGCGTCATTACTCCCAAAATGCGGATAAGCCATTTTTTTAAGAATAAAATATGGCCAAAAGGATTTTTTTTAAAAATTCCCATAAGTTGGTTTGAATAGGCTAAAATACAAAATAGAGTCTAAAGCACTTGTTTAAGAAGTACTTTGATTTCACTTAACATCATCGCAGTTGCACCCCAAACCACGTAACCATTTAACTTAAAGGCGGGTACTTTCATATTGGTGGCATATGAAGTTGTCAAGTTTTGTGATATTAAATTATCCTCATTCATAAAATCCGATAGCTGGACCTCAACAATCTCCTCCACCTCGGTCTCTTGAATTTTAAAAGGTTTCGGATCGGCATAAATACCTAAATAGGGTTGCACCATAAAATTACTGGGCGGAATATAAAGTTCGGTCAGCTCTTTTAAAACCTCAATACGCTTTGGAGAAACGCCTACTTCTTCTTCCGTTTCCCGAAGCGCTGTTACTTTTAGATTCGAGTCTTGGGGCTCAACCTTTCCACCAGGAAACCCTATTTGATTGGAGTGAACCCCTTTGTAGGTTTTTCTTAAAATAAGTAAGAGTTGTGTCGCATTGGCCTTATCAGGATAAAACAAAGCCATGACAGCAGCTCTTTTAGGGTTGCGTTCAGCAATTTTCTTAGGATCTCTCCAATCTTTTCTTATCTCTGGCTCCATTTTAAAATGAGATTCTTCTCCGGGCAAATCCAGATTTTTTATTTTAGTAACCCGTTTGTAAAAATCAGTAAAATTCATGTTTAATAGGAGTATCGCTTTTAGTGCAATTATACTATTATTATTTTTTGCCAGCTGTAACGACAGTAAAGAAAAAAGACAGTCCACACCTGTTAATAAGGTAGAAAAAACATCTAATGACTCTTTGATTTCTGAAGTAGAAAAGGAAGAAAAAACTATTGAACCCTTTTTATTAAGTGAAGAAAATGCTATTGATTTTTTCTTTGACTACGAAAAAACATTGAAAAAAAATAAAGTAAAGCTAACCACTAGTATGGGTAGTTTTACGATAGAATTGTTCGACAATGTGCCTTACCATAGGGCCAACTTCATATACCTGACTCGACAAGGCTACTTTGACAATACCATGTTCCACAGAGTGGTAAAAAACTTTATAATTCAAGGAGGCAACTCAGATACACGGGAAACTAGCAAAAAAAGAAGAAAAATAGGCAGGTATTTACTCCCCCCAGATTCAAAAAAAGGTCATAAGCATCATAGAGGGGTAATTTCAATGCCCAGTGGAGAAATTGATAATCCGCATAAGTTGGCTTCTCCCTACGAATTCTTTATCGTTGTGACCAAACCAGGGTCGTACCATTTAGATGGCAGCTATACCCCTTTTGGGAGAGTTATTGAAGGAATGAACGTTGTGGATAAAATAAACAATGTAGACGTCGATGACGGCGATTGGCCAATGCAAAATATCTATATTTTAAAAGCTGAGGTGCTTTGATTTATTTTCTATATATGTTTGGCAAACGTATGTCAAACTTTACGGCCAATAAACGCAGCCCGATAACCACTAAAATTCCTCCGGCAAAAGCATAAGCATCAACAATTGGCAGTTGCTCTAAAAGGAAAAAACTTAAAGCACCCAAAATACATGGTGTCGCATAAATCTCCTTTCTGAAAATTACCGGTATTTCATTACATAGAATATCTCTAATTACGCCACCAAAACTAGCGGTGATAGTACCCAAAGCGATACACATAACAGGTAATAAACCAGCCTCTAAACCTTTTTCAACGCCCACCAACGTAAAAAGCCCTAAACCAATGGTATCGAACAAAAACAACGATTTTCTGAAGTATTTAAGCTGTTTTACAAACAATATGGCCAGTATTACAGAAACTAGAATGGTAATCACGTAGGTAGAATCTCGCATCCAAACAACTGGAGTATTCCCTATTAACAAATCTCGCAACGTACCACCACCAATAGAAGTCACAAAGGCAATGATAACGACCCCGAACAAATCAAGCCTCTTTTCCATAGCCACCAAAACCCCAGAAATGGCAAAGGCTATAGTACCCAAAATATCTATGGCGATGTAGAACATGAGCTATAATTTTTGGGTATAATAGTTATAGTCTTTAAGAACGGTGTCTAAATACTGTATGTCGTAAAGTTCAGATTTAGTTTGCAGAATACTATCGACTTTCACACGCAAGGCTGTCATTGTTTTAAAATCGTTGCTTTTACGGGCTATTCGATAGGTCTCTTTTATAAGTCTTACATCTTTATCGGTCAACAAGGTCACATTGGTAAATTTGGGCTGGTAGGCTTCTTCAACCTCCTCTAAAATAGTGTGCGAAACTTTTGTTTTGTTCTTTGTACTTATTACCACTGTGCCAGCGGCAGCATCACCCAAACGTTGTCTTTTTTCAGAGAAAAGAATAGTAAGTAAACCTATGGAGCCAATAAAAATCCAAATATCGACCAAACGTAGCATCCAACGTACCAAATAATTACTCCAATGCACTGGGCTACCATCAAACTTCACTACGCGCATTTTCAGTAACATCTTACCCACCGTACGTCCATTAAAAATACTGTGCATTATAAGACTATAGAACATTGCCGGTAAAAATATTAAAGCTACCAAACCTCGCTGGGTCCATCTATCCTCATAAATATACCCGATAGCATCTCCAATAAAATCTACAAGTACCGCGTACAGGTATAAAATAAAGGCATCAATAAAAAAAGCAACAATGCGTTCGCCAATACTTACAATTTTATAATTAAGATTAACATTTTGCGTTGTATTGATTTGAAGGTTACTCATTAAGTATTAAATTTATCTAGGTAAATACAATTTATGCGCGAAGCCGCTTTTGTGAAGCAAAATAAGGAAAAATGGATAGCATTTGAAAAGGCTATCAATCTTAGCTCAAATACCGACCCTGATGAACTGGCCGATGGGTACATTCAACTCACAAACGATTTGGCGTATGCCCAAACCTATTACGAAGAAAGCAAAACTTTATTGTATTTAAACGCTTTAGCTTCTCAAGCGCACCAAAAAATTTACAAAAACAAAAAAGAGAGTGGTAACCGCATACTTGATTTTTGGGTGACCGAGTTTCCTATGTTTTTTAAGCAATATCAAAAAACCTTGGGTGTGGCCTTTCTCATTTTTTTGATTGCATCTGCTATTGGTTGTATTTCTGCTTTGAACGATGCTACTTTTCTACGTCTAATTTTAGGAGACGCCTATGTCAATGAAACGCTGAACAACATAGCAAATGGTGACCCCGCTGCAATCTATAAAGGGGGAAGCGAAATTGGTACTTTTTTAGGAATAACCATTAACAATATTCGCGTTGCCTTTCTGGCCTTTGCTTTTGGTGTAATCACAAGTATCGGAACTGCCTATATCTTATTTAGCAATGGTGTAATGCTTGGGGCCTTTATCACCTTTTTTTATACAAAAGGTGTATTTTTTGAAGCCAATAAACAAATTTGGTTGCACGGCACTATTGAAATATCCGTTATTATTGTTGCCGGTTGCGCTGGCCTTATTATGGGTAATAGTATTTTATTTCCTAAAACATATTCTAGGCGGGTTTCTTTTATGAAAGGTGCCAAAGACGGACTAAAAGTCGTTGTAAGCACCATACCATTTTTCATTGTGGCCGGTTTTATTGAGGGCTTTATTACCCGATATACAGAAATGCCCAATTGGCTTGCTTTTTTGATTATTGGCGCCTCACTTCTATTAATACTCTTTTACTATGGGCTATACCCCATATTACTAAACAAAATACATGGCAGACAATTACATTCCGCTTCGCGTGAATCGTGACTTTGGGGATATTATTACGACATACTTTGATTTTTTTAAGCAGAACATTAAAAAGTTTACCAATGTTTTTCTGAGCTATAATGGTATTTTTTTAGTAAGTCTATTAATTGCCAGTTACTTGTTGGTGTCTGGCTTTATTGGTCTAATTGCATATGAATCTGCCCCTAACAATTTTGCCACTGGTGCCCAGTTGGAAGAAAAATATATGATTTACTTGGCCGCCGGAGGAATCTTATTTTTTGTCATTTTTATCATGGTATTGGTCTTGAACTATGCGCTTGCCAGTAGTTACATGATAAAATATGAAAGTACCGAAAACAATGAGTTTGATAAAAAAGAAGTTTGGGCTTATACCAAAAGTCAGTTCGGTAATATACTGGTATTCATATTACTGATGATTCCCATTTGGTTTGTGTTTTTTATAGTTTCCATCATATTTGCGTTCATACCAATAGTTGGTCTTTTTGTTCAGTATATTCTTCAGTTCTTTTTAACATCTTGGTTAGGAGTTTCATTTTATGATATGCTGCAAAACAAAAAAGGAGTGACAGATGGATTAGGAGAAGGATGGAATTTAGTCACCAAGAATTTTTGGAAATCCGTAGGGGTAAACTTTATTCTCGGTTTGCTGATAGGGATTCTAATGATGATTACCCTTATTATTCCGGGAGTTTTAATAGGGGTTTATACCTTTCATGTTGTAGAAAATAATGTTGATTACTCGACATCGGTGGTTTCAACGGTTATTTATACTTTGGGTACCTGTCTATTTTTAATTATTGCAGTTTATGGGCAGTGTCTGTCGCAATTTGTAAACGGAATACTCTATTATTCCCTTCATGAAAAAACATATAATATCAATACCAGAATTAAAATAGAACAAATCGGGAAAAGCGAATAGTGAAAATTTATACCACCCTCTTTATTTTTTTATTCCTCGGGGCTTTCGCTTTTTCTCAAGAAGCTAAAGATTCTATTGTTACTATAGATTCTATGTCCACTGTCCATGAGCGAAGTTTTGATGATTTAAACAAAAAATATAACGGTGAAGACTTTGATTATGATATTAAAACTGGAGAATCGCAAAATCTTCTAAGCCGATTTTTAAGATGGATAGGTAGAGGCTTAAGTGATATTTTTGGAATAAACCTTTCGCCTGAAGCCCTTAAACTGTTAGAGTATATTGTTTACTTTTTGATGGGTGGTCTGGTTATTTATTTGCTTGTAAGAGTACTGGTGAATGAAAAATTCAACTCTGTTTTCACGAGAAAGGCAAAAACCATTTTTGATATTGACTTGGCAGAACAACATATAGAAAGTTTAGACTTAGATACATTACTTGCAGCGGCTATAAATAAAAAGGACTATAGATTGGCGGTTAGATATCATTTTCTAAAGATTCTAAAAAAATTATCTCAAAACGACATTATTGAATGGCATTTTGATAAGACCAATACCGATTATCAAAATGAAATCAAGCAGCAAAAGTTGCAATCTGGTTTTAAAGAAGTAGCCTATTTATACGATTATATCTGGTACGGTGAACAACCTATAGATAGACCAATGTATGAAACGGCTGAAACAAGGTTTGTAGTATTAAATAATTTAATTCCAAATTAGGGTGGATAAGAGATCAAAAATCGTACTAATAATTCTAGCTGTGGTACTAGTAAGTATCATAGTAACAGAGGTAGTGCGTCCAAAACCTATCAATTGGAGGCCTTCGTATACATCACAATCTAAAATACCTTTTGGTTGTTATATACTTTATAATGAACTACCACGACTATTCGCTAACAGTGAAGTCGAAACAGTAAAAGAAAGTATTTATGATTTTATGATTAAAAGAGATATGACCATAAAATCAAACTACCTGCTCATCAATAATAATATACAGCTAGATAAACAAGAAACAAATAGGTTACTTGATTACGTACAAAAAGGTAATGATGTTTTTATTGCTGCGTCTTCAGTAAGTTATTTTTTAAAAGACACCTTAAACATTGAATTGAACACTGCATATTCGTTTAAAGAGGATACCGTTATTGTAAGTCTTTCCCATAAAAAACTTAATCATTCAAAATTCAATTTTTCAAGGGGAGCCTCTAAAGCATATTTCACCTCCATTGATACGGCAAACACCAAAGTTCTTGGTCACCTTGAGTTTGTTGAAGAAAATGGTATTACTTCAAACAAAAAAGAAATCATAACGGTGCCTAATTTTGTTAAGACACAATTTGGTGAGGGTTCTTTTTTCATTCATACTACTCCAGAGGCCTACTCTAATTATTACCTTTTAAAGGATAATAAAGATTATGTAGCAAACACTTTTTCTTATTTAGATGATAGTCCGTTGTATTGGGATGATTATAAAAAATCAGGGCGGGTAGTTATCGATTCACCCATGCGATTCGTTTTAAACCAAACCGCTTTAAAATGGGCTTACTACTTAACCATGGTGGGGCTGCTACTCTTTGTGATTTTTAAAGCAAAACGAGAGCAACGCATTATCCCGGTAATAAAACCATTAGAAAATTCTTCTGTAGAATTTGCCCGAACAGTAGGTATACTTTACCATCAAAATAAAGATTATACCAATCTCATTCAAAAAAAGCTGAACTACTTTTTGGCCAATCTACGTAATCGGTATTTTATTGATACTTCTACTTTGAATGAAAAAACGATTCAACAACTAGCGTCAAAATCCGGCAAATCTATTGAAGAAGTAAAACAGTTGTTAGAGCTTATACTACAATTAAAAAACAAAACCGTACATAACGAACAAGACGCAATAATGCTAACAAAAAAAATAACCGCATTAAAGAAATAATATGGAAGATAAAACACAAAACGACAACTCATTAGAATTTAATTCAAGAGTAGACCTTACTAAATTACAAGAAGCGGTAGCTAAAGTAAAAAGTGAGTTGGGCAAAGTAATTATTGGTCAAAAAGATATGATTGAATTGCTTATCATATCCATTTTGGCAAACGGCCACTCTTTAATAGAAGGAGTCCCTGGAGTCGCTAAAACCGTTACGGCAAAATTATTGGCAAAAACGATGAATGTAGATTTTAGCCGAATTCAGTTCACCCCCGACCTAATGCCTAGTGACATTTTAGGAACTTCCATTTTTAATGTGAAAACCTCTGAATTCGAGTTTAAAAAAGGCCCCATTTTCTCAAACATTATTTTAATTGATGAAATTAACCGTGCACCGGCTAAAACTCAGGCCGCCTTGTTTGAGGCAATGGCAGAAAGACAAATTACCATAGATGGTCAAGAATACGATATGCAGCCACCGTTTTTGGTGTTCGCAACTCAAAACCCGGTAGAGCAAGAAGGTACATATCGATTGCCAGAAGCACAATTAGACCGTTTTCTTTTTAAAATTAACGTGGACTACCCCTCTCTTGAAGAAGAAGTGCAGATCTTGGAAAATAAACATGAACACAAAAACAAAAATATTGAAGGACTAATTAAATCTGTACTTTCAGCAAAACAAATTGCGGAATATCAAGATGTTATTAAAGAGATTATCGTAGAAGACAATCTATTAAAATACATTGCGTCTATCGTAACTAGCACACGTACCAATGCCAATTTGTATTTAGGTGCCTCGCCTAGGGCTTCAATAGCTATAATGGATGCCTCTAAGGCACTAGCGGCCATAAGCGGAAGAGATTTTATAACCCCCGACGATATTAAAAAAGTGGCCGGCCCAATACTTTCGCATCGTATTATTTTAACCCCTGAACGTGAAATGGAAGGTTTTACTGCCCAAAAAGTTGTTCAACAATTAATAGAAACCATAGAAATACCAAGATAGATTGAAAAGAGCATTTAAAAGTATTTATTTAAAACGAAGGTTTTTTATGGTGCTGACAGCACTAATATTGGGCTTCTTGCTATCCTTCATTTTTCAAAACGTACTCAGTGCCATTCGTATCTTGTTTTTTGTCTTTATTCTTCTAATCGTTGTTGATTTTTTATTGCTTTTTTTGTCAAAAGGAAATATACATGCCGAACGTATATTACCCGATAAACTTTCTAATGGAGATGATAATCCAATAGAAATTAAACTAGCGAACAAGTACTTGTTCAAAATTACCGCAACACTTATCGATGAGCTTCCCTTTCAATTTCAAAAACGTGACTTTGGGTTAAATAGTGAAATCAAGAGTGGGTCGGCCAAAAGCTACAGCTACAAAGTTCGACCTACAGAAAGAGGTGTATATTCCTTCGGTAGTCTAAATGTTTTTGCAAGTTCACCTCTAGGGCTTCTAAGCAAGAAATTTACTTTTGACACTAGTAAAGAAATTCCTGTCTATCCCTCATTTTTGCAACTGCGCAAATATGATTTGATAGCATTTACCAATCGTCTTTTTGAATATGGATTGAAGAAGATTAGACGTATTGGCCATACCATGGAGTTTGAACAAATTAAAGATTACATTCAAGGAGACGATATTAGGAACATTAATTGGAAAGCGACTGCAAAAAAAGGCCAGTTGATGGTAAACCAGTTTCAAGATGAAAAATCACAACCCATCTATTCCGTAATCGATAAAGGCAGGGTTATGAAAATGCCTTTTGACGAATTAAGCCTTTTAGATTATGCCATTAATGCTACACTGGTCATTAGCAATATAGCGCTTAAAAAAAACGATAAAGCAGGTATGTTTTCCTTTAGCAATTCCATAGAAAATAGGGTGGCTGCCGAACGTAGAAGTTCTCAAATGAATCTCATTTTAGAAACACTATACAATTTAGAAACCAATTTTGTAGAGAGTGATTTTAGTAGGTTATATATAGATATAAAGAGAAACCTAAATCAACGTAGTCTTATATTATTATATACCAATTTTGAAACCTTGGATGCATTAAACAGGCAGTTACCCTATTTGCAAGCCATATCGAAACAACATTTGTTGGTGGTTATCTTCTTTGAGAACACCGAGCTTCTCGAATTTGCGGACAAAAAAGCAGAAAGTACGCAGCAGATATTCGAACAGACCATTGCCGAAAAATTTATTTACGAGAAAAAACTTATTGTAAATGAACTTAGAAAGTATGGTATACAAACCATCCTAACAAAACCTGAAAACCTAACGATAAATACGATTAACAAGTACTTGGAGATTAAGGCTAGAGGTTTAATCTAAACTTATTCTGTATACAATATTGAGGTTGAAAATTGCAATTCTGTAAGGGTTGGCAGACTGTTATTATAGAGGAAATTAATGTCTCTTGGGTAGTAAAGAGTTGTTATTTTACTTTGTTTCTTTCTTTTCTTCTTTGTAAAAACATCAATCGTCAAACCAACTGCAAATCCTCCTAGTGCGGTTGCCAATACATCACCATTATCCCAACTATTGCCATCCTGTCCTGAATCAATGGCCTCTTTACCTAATCCAACAAGTAAGGCACCTCCAACTGCGCCAACAAATGTCCATGTGCGATCTCCGTTTGAAATTTCTTTTGCGATTCCAGCTCCCGCGAGCCCAAATAAAGCACCTCCTGCAAAATGGAGGACCTTATCCTTTTCAATCTGGGAATGACCAAAATTGAATGCTAAAAATATAGCTAAAACTAATACTAGTGTTCTCATAGTGTTCTCGCCCAAATATATAAAAGTAGTTTGGGCTTTTTAAGTTATCTTATGTGTTCGGTAAAATTTTAAGGATAAAATGTAGAAATAACTATGTCCCTACAAAAAGAGACATTAAAAAAATGAAGCTTACTACTTTTGAATTTTCAGATTTAATATGAGCTGGTATATTATACTATTTCTTTGTTTTTCAATACTGGGAGTCTTTCTGAGTGCAATATTCTTTTTCAAAAAAACAGGAGACCGATGGGCAAATCGATTGTTTTCGGTCTTCATCATTCTCTTTTCTTTTGAATTAATTCTAAATTGTCTAAAATGGTCTGGTCATTTATACATCGGGAATACCATACATTTAACTTTTAGTAATTTTCCATTATGGATTGCTTATGGCCCATTAATTTATATCTATATAAGAAGAATACTCAAAGGCTCAAAATTAAAGCCTAAAGACCTTTTCTTCTTAACGCCTATTTTAGTCACAGTAGCGCTTATTTCACCCTTTTATATACTTAATGCTTCTGAAAAATTAACTGTATTTCAACAAGGTTCTTTTTATAAAGTATCATGGATCGATGCCAACTACATATGGCTTGAAATTATAGTAATGTTCTTCTATGGGTTTTTAATTTTAAATCAGTTTGGTTTAGGTAAAAGACCAGGTTTTAAAGAAAATCGATGGCTTACCTACTTAGCCACCGGGTATTTCGGGTTTGTAATAGCATTTTTCCTGTACATCTTTTTGGTAAGGTTTGAATTGATGCACCCCAAATATGATTATTTTGTTGATATTGCCATTGTCTTCTTTATTTCAATGGTCACCTTTCTTGTCTTCTCTCAGCCCAAAATTTTTGAAGGTAAGTCTATCAAAGAAATTATACCTTTTATCAAATACAAAAAAACGGGTCTTTCAGATGCTCTTGCTATAGAATTAAAAAACAAACTAGAAAGTATTATGAAAAACGAAAGGCCCTATCTAAATAATGAACTCCGTTTAAATGACCTGGCCGCATCTTTAAACCTATCAAGAAACCATACTTCACAGATTATTAATCAGTATTTCAATCTTTCCTTTTTCGACTTTGTCAATAAATACCGTATTGAAGAAGCAAAAAAACTATTGGTAAACTCCAACAATAACTCCACTGTCACTCAGATCGCTTATGATGTCGGTTTTAACAACCGAGCTTCATTTTATAAGGCATTTAAGAAGTTTGAAGGCCTAAACCCGTCACAATACCTACAACCGCAGCACGCATCATAAACTTGTAAAGGTTTACACGCATTTACACATTTTATAAATAATCATTCTTTCTTGTTCAAAATTCTTGAACAATATGAAACTTAGAAACAATTACAGCTTAGAATCGGTAATTGGCATGATAATCATACTATCAACAATATATGGCTGCGCTCATAAGCAAGAAAAAATAGAAGAAGTAAAAAACAAATTAATTGGTTCATGGCGCATAGATAAAGTGAAGTGGATAGCTAAAGACACAACACTACTCTTGGTACCAAATAGTAAAGGACTCTTGTTAATTACAGATGGGCATTATAGCATCGCATGGTCACCCAGAGAAAAACGTATACCTTTTAAAAATCTTGGCGCGCCAACTGCTGAAGAGACCATTGCAGGATTTCAATCCATAGTATTTAATTCTGGGGTTCATGAGAGTACCGACTCGACTTTCACCACTATTGCTCAAATTGCAAAAGTACCTGGTTTTGAAGGAGGAAAGCAACTGTATCGATATGAAACAAAAAATGACAGCAAGATCATTTTGACGCTTTTTGATGAATATTACCCAGACAATACCAAACCTAACTGGTCTGGAAAATGGAAGACTGAATTTTATTTATATCGAGAATAGTAATTAAATCCTACACAGGGAGACTATAATAACTTAAAAATCGAATACATTTATATTAACAAACAAGTTATCCATATCTTCTTTAAAATCATTAATTTAGATATACGATTACATTAAACCAAAGCCTATGAAAACTTTATCTCTTACACTAGAACTGCAAAGGACAATAAAAGGCCTTTTAATTTTGCTACTTTTAGGTGTTTATCCTAATTTATTGGCTTTTCAAAATAGTGCCGATTTTAAACAATATGAAGGAGAAGTAATTGACATTGAAAATAACAATCCCTTAGTATTTGCCACAATTACTGTTGATGGCACTAATATTAGTACTATTACTAATACTGAAGGTAATTTTCTTCTTAAAGTACCTGAATCCCTTAGCAGTGGTACCGTTCTTTTTTCTTTTATTGGATATACCACAAAAAAAATAGCGCTCTCCGATTTAAAATCCGATAAAAATAAAATCAGTTTAAAAACATCGGCACTTCAATTATCAGAGGTAAATATCAATTCTCCAAAAGATGCAAAGGAACTGTTCAAAGAAACCTTAAACAAAAAAGGTGAAAACTATTTCGAAGACCCTACCTTAATGACAGCTTTCTACCGAGAGACTATTAAGAAAAGAAAGAAGAACGTATCATTATCAGAAGCAGTCGTTAATATTTATAAAACACCGTATTCGTCTGATAAGAAAGATGCCGTTGAGCTATATCGGGCAAGAAAAAGCACGGATTATAGTAAGTTAGATACTGTTGCCTTAAAACTTCAGGGTGGACCTTTTAATACACTATATGTGGATATTATGAAATATCCAGAGTATATTTTCACCAATGAATCCATTGACGATTATAACTTTACTTTCGATAGATCAACAAGAGTTAATGACCGGTTAATATACATTATTAATTTTAGTCAATTAAGTACTATTAAAGACCCATTATACCAAGGTAAACTATATATAGACGCAGAGAATAAGACATTGACTAGTGCCGTTTACAACCTTAACATCACAAACAGGGAGTTGGCCGCACAATTATTTGTTAGAAAAAAGCCCGCGAAGGTTGATGTTTGGCCAACCGAAGTGGCTTATCGTGTGGATTACCGAAATAAAAATGGAAAATGGTATTATGGATATAGTAATGTATTACTAAAATTTAAAGTAGATTGGGATGATAAACTTTTTAACTCTGTTTATAGTATGACAGCTGAAATGGCCGTAACAGATTGGCAAGAAAACAGTACCGGTAAGTTACCAAAGAATAAAGAACGATTAAAAAAATCTATAATTCTTAGTGAAGAAGCCTTGGGCTTTTCTGATCCAGATTTCTGGGGAGAATATAATATTATTGAACCCGAAAAATCTATAGAATCGGCTATCAAAAAGATTCAGCGGCAGTTAAGAAGGGCTAAAAAGAGTGGAACTTCAGCTCCTTAAAAAATAGATGCCAAAAATCTATTTATATAGAACTTCTTGTCAGTAGTTTAAAACCTGGTTTACAACACCCAGATCATTAGATAAAAAATCCCCTTTCGGGGATTTTTTATTTCTTAAACTCAGATAAGGTTCTTGTTATTATGGATATACAATCCATGAGCTGCTCCTCGGTCATAACCAAAGGAGGCGCAAAACGGATAATATTGCCATGAGTCGGTTTTGCCAATAGTCCATTATCACTAAGGGCAATACATATATCCCAAGCGGTAGAGCTATCCTCGGTATCATTAATTAAGATTGCGTTGAGCAAACCCTTTCCTCTAACGGCATTTACCAAATCACAATTGGTTATAAACTTGTTCAATTCCGACCTAAAAATCTCTCCCAATTTATAGGCATTACTTGCGAGTTCTTCATCTTTTATGACTTCTAGCGCTGCAATACCTACTGCCGCTGCAATTGGGTTACCCCCAAAAGTACTTCCATGGTTTCCAGGGCGAATCACATCCATAATCTCATTATTGGCAAGAACAGCGGAAACAGGATAAGCACCACCTGATAACGCTTTCCCCAAAATCAAAATATCAGGTTTAACATCGGGTGCACCACTACAATGCTTATCAGAACATGAACAATTACCACAAGTTGCCAAAAGTCTTCCTGTACGGGCAATTCCGGTTTGTACTTCATCTGCTATAAACAATACATTATGTTCTTCACAAATTGCTTTAGCGGCTTTTAAATATCCTTCTGAAGGAACATAAACACCAGCTTCTCCTTGAATGGGTTCGACCAAAAAACCAGCAACATTATCATTTTCTTGTAAAGCAATTTTTAAAGCTTCAAGGTTATCATATTCTATTTTTATAAATCCTTGTGTGTATGGCCCAAAATTTTTGCGCGCAACTGGGTCATTTGAGAATGATATAATGGTAGTAGTTCTACCATGAAAATTATTCTCACAAACTATTATTTTGGCCTGATTCTCTGGTATTCCTTTCTTCTCATAAGCCCATTTTCTACAAATTTTCACTGCCGTTTCCACCGCTTCCGCACCTGTATTCATAGGCAAAAGTTTGTCAAACTTAAAAGTCTCTGTGGCATACTTTTCAAACTTGCCTAGCATGTCGTTGTAAAATGCCCTTGAGGTAAGGGTCAATGTTTGGGCTTGTGAAATCATAGCCCCAACAATAGAAGGGTGACAATGCCCTTGATTTACTGCCGAGTAAGCCGAAAGAAAATCATAATACTTTTTACCTTCAACATCCCAAACAAAAACACCTTCTCCCCTACTTAATACAACTGGGAGTGGGTGATAGTTGTGAGCTCCATACTTATTCTCTAAATCAATCGCTTGTTGCGACGTAAGTTGTTCTAAAACAGCCATTTTAAATAGTGTTTAAATTCATAAAATAACCATTCCTGCAATACCTTTATTCTTTCGCAATCCTGACAGTTATCGGAACGAAAATTCAGCGTGGGAGAGAAATCATCCCTAGTAGAGTTACAAAAATAATAAGATTTCGGTAAAACAACCGATCTCTGTGACTAATCTCAACATTTTGGTTCATATAACTACACTAAACATTTAAAAACTATAAAAATGGAATATCTAGAAAACATGCTAAGTAGCATATCAAATTCTGTTGGTGATTTTTTACCAACCACTATTGGTGCAATTTTAATTTTAGTAATAGGTTGGTTTATTGCCGGGCTATTAAAACGTATCACAACCAAACTCATAAAAAAGACCGGAGTTGATGACAAAATGAAAAGTGATAAAATAACTTTATCAAAGTTTGTAGGTAAACTAGTTTACTTTTTAGTAATGATTTTTGTTTTCATGCTCGCACTGGAGAAACTTGGAATGCAAAGTGTTCTAGACCCTGTAAAGAACTTACTTGATGGCTTCTTAAACTTTATACCAAATATTATTGGCGCAGGATTGGTAGCATATATAGGATATATGCTGGCATCTGTAGTATCTGAGTTTGTTGGAATGTCTGGAGACACCATTAAAAACTATACTCCAAAACTTGGTTTTGCAGAAGGGGTCGACCTTATTGGAATTATTAAGAAAGTGGTCTTCATTTTTATTTTTATCCCTCTTCTAATTTCTGCATTGAACATTCTAAATATGGATGCCATTTCAGAACCTGCCACTTCAATACTTACACAATTTTTTGATGCTCTACCTAAAGTATTGTTAGCAGCATTTATTTTAATGTTGTTTGTGATTGGAGGACGTTTTTTATCACAAATGTTAAAAGATATACTAGCTAAAATGAATCTGAATGATATTGCCAAAAAGATGCACCTCGATAGTATGATAGGCAGCACCAATATTGCAAATGCAATCGGAAATTTGGTGTTCTTCTTTATTGTGATTTTTGGATTAATGACCGCTATCGAAAAATTAGAATTTGTTCAATTAACTGAAGTCTTGGAAACTGTTACCAACTTATCTGGTAAAATTTTATTTGGCCTTGTAATTATAATGATCGGTAATTGGGTCTCTATAATTGCAAAAAATTCCTTTGCAAAAAACGATAACAATAGTTTTGTCGCTTCGGTGTTGCGTACGGCGATTCTGGCAATATTTTTAGCCATAGGTCTAAAAACTATGGGTATGGCAGACGACATTATCAACCTTGCTTTTGGCATCACTTTAGGAACCATAGCAATTACAGTAGCACTATCCTTTGGTTTAGGAGGTAGACAAGCAGCAGGAAAACAAATGGAAAACATTCTAAATAGATTCAACTCTAAAAAATAATATTTTTAAAATTCCCCCAAATATATATATATCAAATAGTATTGGTTGTTATTTAATAGACCCTAGCTTCTGCTAGGGTCTTTTTACAAAAGCTATTACCTTTGCGCATGCGAAAAAAGAACAAAAGACAGGTCTTTGAGAATGTTGAGGTAATAGATGCTGGTGCAAAAGGCAAGTCAGTGGCAAAAGCCCCTGATGGCAGAGTGATTTTCTTGACAAATGCTATACCCGGTGATATCGTCGATATTCAAACGACCAAAAAGCGTAAGGCATATTTCGAAGGGACCGCTACTAATTTTCATAAACTTTCGGATAAAAGAACAAAACCGCAATGTCAACACTTTGGTGTTTGCGGAGGTTGCAAATGGCAACATATGGGTTATGAACACCAGCTCTACTACAAACAAAAGGAAGTGGAGAACAACCTTAAAAGAATCGGTGGTATAGCACTACCCGAGATAAATGCGATTTCAGGCTCTCAAGAAACTTATTTCTATCGCAATAAGATGGAGTTCTCTTTTTCAGATAGTAGGTGGCTTACTTTTGAAGAGTTAAAATCTGATACTGTCTTTGAAGACAAAAATGCACTAGGTTTTCATATTCCTGGTATGTGGGACAAAATCTTGGATATTAAAAAATGTCACTTACAGGCAGATCCATCAAATGATATTCGATTATGGGTCAAGACTTTTGCCGAAGAAAATGAACTCTCCTTTTTCAACCCCAGAAAGCAAGAAGGTTTATTGCGAACGTTAATGATTCGCACCTCGTCTATTGGTGAGATTATGATTGTAATACAGTTTTATGAAGACGATAAAATCAAAAGAAACCTCTTACTCAAGAATCTAGAAGAAAAATTCCCTGAAATTACTTCATTACAATATGTTATAAATCAAAAAGCGAATGATACGATTTACGATCAAGAAGTTGTTTGTTTTACTGGTCGAGATCATATTTTTGAAGAGATGGAAGGTTTACAGTTTAAAATCAATGCAAAATCGTTCTATCAGACCAATTCGGCGCAGGCATATGAATTGTATAAGATAACCCGTGATTTTGCAAATCTTACGGGAGAGGAACTTGTATACGATTTATATACGGGAACAGGAACAATAGCCCAGTTTGTATCAAAAAAAGCAAAGAAAGTAATAGGCATAGAATCTGTTCCAGAAGCTATTATTGATGCCAAGGCAAATGCAAAACATAACAATATAGATAACGTTGAATTCTATGTTGGTGATATGAAAACAGTTTTTGATGATAAATTTATTGCCGCCAATGGAACTCCTGATATTATAATTACCGATCCTCCCAGAGATGGCATGCACAAATTAGTTGTTGAACAATTGTTAAAAGTTGCGCCCAAAGAAATCGTTTATGTAAGTTGCAACAGTGCAACACAGGCAAGAGATTTAGCCTTACTAAATGAAAAATATGAAGTTATCAAAGTGCAACCGGTAGATATGTTTCCGCAGACCCATCATGTTGAAAATATTGTACTTTTACGCAAACGGGTATAATTATTTAAGTATTCTTAAAAATGCTATGAAGAGAGTTCTTGTAGTTTTATTCATCCTATTGATTTTTATCAATTTTTCCTCTTGTGAAAAAGATGATATCTGTGTTGATGGTGACACTCCTTTTTTGGTTATTGGTTTTTTTGATGTTGATGATTCCACTTCCTTTAAATCGGTTCCTTCTTTAAGAATAAATTCCATTGATAACGACAATATTTTTTCTTCGGGCACCTTTAGCGACCGTTCGACAGTTGCCGATTCTGTATTAATTCCATTACGTAATGCGAACACCGATACCACTTTTGAATTTATTATAAACTCTGCTGGCGATGAAGAAACAGGTACCATAGACACCTTAAGCTTTTCGTACAGCGTAGGGAAACAATTCGTTTCTAGAGGATGTGGTTTTGTGGCGAATTACAATGATTTGGATGTATTGAGAACTGTAACTCCCCAAGATTGGATAAGTCGCATTACAATAGTCGAAAAGAATATAAGAAATAATCCTACCGCAATTCATGTTAAAATATTTCATTAATCTTTTTATCTTATTTTCTTTTGTATTTACTTCTGCGCAAGTAGACAAAACCGTTGATTTAAACCCGAAAGATTCTGTTGAGTACAAACAGAAGTATGGCTTGCGAATTGGGGTAGATTTAAGTCGCCCTGTTTTATCGTTCATCAATGAAGACTATACTGGTTTAGAATTTGTAGGAGATTATAGACTTACCGAAAAACTATTTATAGCTGGTGAATTTGGTAATGAAAAAAGAACAGAAACCGAGGGGATTGGTAGCACAGCTCTTTATAATTATACCACGTCGGGTAGTTATCTAAAATTAGGGATAGATTACAATACCTACACCAATTGGTACGGTGAACAGAATTTTATAACCATAGGAGGTCGCTATGCCGTAAGTTCGTTCAATCATACTCTAAATAGTTTTAGAATTTTTGATTCGAATAATTTTTTCAATGAGGGTTTTCCTGATTTAGTTACTTCCCAAGAAGAATTTGAAGGGTTAAATGCCTCTTGGTTGGAGTTTGTCGTAGGCTTAAAAGCAGAGTTATTTAAAAACATATATGCTGGAATAAGTATACGACTAGCTTATTTGGTCACAAACAAAAACGACGAAAGATTTCCTAATCTATGGATACCAGGGTTTAATAAAGTTACTGATGGCAGTAACTTTGGAGTAGGCTATAATTACTCCATTTCTTACTTCTTACCATTATACAAAAAAGCAAAGAAAAAGCGTGAGGACGCCGAGAAAGAAGCTCAATGATTCTTGACCAATTTAATTAAACTTAGCTTTTTTGCTCCCTTCATATATTTTGTAATTCACCAATCTAGATTCTAGCTTACCATTAAACACCTTTATTTTTCTTGATGGTTTTAATCCAACACTTTTTAAGGCTTCTAAATTTGCAGTAATTAACCATGCTTTGGTGCCGGGATAGTTTTGTTTTAAGGTATCACCAATTTTCGAGTAAAATTCCTCGACATCAATATTGAGTCTCTCGCCATAAGGTGGATTAAAAACCATTTTCAAACTATTATCAACTGGCTTTTCAGTTTTGAAAAAGTCTTTGCGTTCAATGGTAATATATTCCGATAGGTTCGCATTATCAATATTTTCTTGTGCTTTTCTAATCGCTGAAGGAGCTTTGTCGTAACCGATAATCCTGTGATTAAATTCTCGAGTTTGGTTTAATCTTGATTCCACTATTTTTTGATAAAGAGTTTCGTCAAAATCATTCCAATTTTTAAAGGCATAAGTATCTCGATTGATATTTGCTGGTATATTGCAGGCTATCATAGCTGCTTCGACCAAAAATGTTCCACTACCGCACATAGGGTCTAAAAAATCTGTTCTTCCATCCCAACCGCTCATTAATAAAAGTCCTGCGGCCAAAACTTCATTTATTGGGGCAATATTGGTAGCAATACGATATCCTCTCTGATGTAAAGATGTGCCCGAACTATCTAGAGAAACTGTACAGTCGTTATTAAAAATATGAATGCTTATTCGAATATCAGGATTACTTGTATTAACCGAAGGTCGCTCACGTTGGGTATCCCTAAACTTGTCTACCAAAGCATCTTTTGATCTCTGAGACACATATAATGAGTTATTAAAAACCTCTGAATTCATAGTGGTATCAAAAGCAAATGTCTGACTGCTCTGAAAATAGTCTGACCACTCAATATCGTATAATTGTCGATATAGCTGCTTCTCATTAAATACCTTAAAACTTTTAATCGGTTTTAGAACTTTAAGTGCTGTTCTTAAGCTAAGATTAGCCTTGTACATAAAACCGGTATCGCCGTCAAAACTTACATTTCTCACACCTTCTTTAACATTACCAGCACCCAGATTCCTTAATTCTTTGGCCAATAAAGACTCAAATCCGTAAAGCGTTTTTGCCAACATTCTAAAATTACCTTCCATACCTAAAAAAATGTTCGCCAAAAATAGGCTAATTTTATCCCTTATATCATCAAACCAATAAATTCAAATCTTAGTGATCTATATCTTACCTGTTTTCGCTGTTCTGATAAGCTTTGTTTTTGTTTACTTGACAAAGCCGAAAAGTCAAAAAAGCATAAAATTACTTTTAGCATTTAGCGGTGCTTTTCTATTAGCACTTACGTGTTTTGAATTATTACCTGAAGTTTATCAATCATCGAAGCCTAAAACCGTTTCATTCTTTATTTTATCCGGAATATTACTCCAGATTATTTTAGAATCCTTCTCAAAAGGAGCGGAACATGGACATTTACACCATAGATCCAAAAACAATAGCTTCCCCCTAATTTTATTTTTAAGCCTTGCCATACATGCGCTTGTTGAAGGCTTACCCATAAGCGGAGAAAATAATATCATCTATGGTATTTTAATACATAAATTACCTGTAGCCACTGTTCTTTCCATTTTTCTATTGAATTCTAATCTAAAAATAGGTTATACATTACTTTTTATATCTCTATTTGCCTTTATGACACCTTTAGGTAGTTTACTAGCGACAGAGTCCAGTTTTATTGCTTTTTATAGTATAGAACTATCGGCATTAGCTATAGGTGTCTTCTTTCACATTTCTACAGTCGTATTATTTGAAAGTGCTCAAGGGCATTCTTTTAATCTTCAAAAATTAATTGTGATTTTAATTGGTTTTGGTTTGGCCTATTTTATATAGTTTTATGGTATGAGTTATATTGCTTTTTATGCGCCTTATTTAAAGTTTAATAGAAAACATTCCCTATAAACAAATAGCCAATGACTCATTGCACCACCAAGAACAAACAAATGCCATATAAAATGATTGTACGGAATTTTTTTTGAAGCATAGAAAACTATACCTAGCGTGTAGAAAAAACCACCTAAGCCCAAATAAAATAGTCCTATTAAAGAAGTATTAGCTATTAGAAAGTTCAAGTCTATAACCACGAGCCAACCCATAATTCCATATAGTACTAATGAAAAGACTTCAAACTTACCTGTAAAAAAGAGTTTTAAAATTGTTCCGAAAAAAGCAATACCCCAAACTAACCATAAAAGGATGGCTCCTTTAGAGTTTTGAAGTACTGTGAGGCAAACTGGTGTATAAGTACCTGCAATGAGGTAGTAGATACTAATATGATCTAAGATTCTAAGTTTTTGTTTGACTTTAGGATTTGATACCGCATGATATAATGTAGAAGCTGAAAATAATAAAACCAGGGCTAGTACGTATATCAGTACTCCCAAACTTTGATTTCGACTTTCATTTCCTTTAAACAACAATACGAAACCACCTATTAAGGCAAAAATAATACCCAATCCATGCGAATAGGTATTTAGTTTCTCTTCAAGTTTTGCTTTGTTTAAATGACCAGTCAAAAACTATTATTTATAACGCTTACCGTGTTTGATAACGATATCAACATCTTGAAGTAGACTGATATAGCGCAAAACATCACCGTCTACTGCAATAATATCGGCGTATTTGCCCGGGGTAATTGTACCTACTTCATCAGCAACTCCCATCCATAAAGCTGGCCAATATGTGGCTGCTCGAATAGCGTACATGGGGTCAATACCAAATTCATTTACCCAAACGTCCAATTCATTCCATGTAGATTGGCTATGAAACTTCATTGGAATACCACTATCAGTGCCTATCATTAACACTACTCCAGCGTCTAGCAACTGCTGAATCTTTTTTTGCAAACTTGGCTTTCTTACTGGTGTCAACTGAAAATATGGAAGTCGATCAGGATGTTTTATACTATTTTTTATATCGGTAATCACCGTATCAGGTAAACCTCTATGCCATGAATCATTATCCAGTTTTTCTGGATTATCCCTAGTATATTCATAATTATACAGACCTTCAACTGTTGGACACCAAAATAATGGCCCTGAACTCATATCTGCCGTACGCTCCTTAATCATATCCATAATGTCATTTGGATACTTAGGAGCAGAAGATAAACCGGTATGTTCAAAACAATCTGCTCCTACCAATAAACCTCTTCTTATTTCTTCTGGGCGATGACCATGGGCGACAACTTTCAAATTATTCTTATGAGCTTCATTAACAACCGCTTTTAGCTCATCCATAGTCATTTTATCTTGATCAATTAGTTTAATGACATCAACACCTGCCTTTGCCAATTTATTAATCTTTCTCCTGCCGTCTTCCGGAGAATCAACACCCCAGCGAAAATTTTCTGTCCCTGGGTATGCTTTCTTCTGAATAAATGGCCCAGAAACATATAAAGTAGCGCCAGGAATATCACCATTATTAATCGCATCGCGGACTGCAATGCTTTCTTTTAAAGGAGCGCCCAAATCCCTTGCACTAGTTACACCGGCCATTAATAGCTGATATGCGGAAGCTGGCATAATAACATCCTCTAATAATGGTGGATATGTTTTATCCCAATATTTATAATCAGAATGTCCATTTATCATTGTGTGTACATGCATATCCCAAAGGCCAGGCAAAACAGTCATTCCCTCTGTGGATATAATCTCTGCACTTTTAGGAATGCTTAAAGTCTCAATTGTACCTACTTGTTTTATTCTTTCTCCTTCTATAAGTATTACACTGTTTTTAATCGGGTCAGAACCATAACCATCAATTAATGTCCCGCCAACCAAAGCTTTCATGCTCATATCTTGTGAAAAACTAAAGACTGATATAAATAGTGTTAATAAAGTGGAGAGTAATTTAATCATGATTAATTGTTTCCCTAAAGATATAAAATAAAAAAGCCCCTTCATTTGACTGAAGGGGCTTCAAAGAAGGCGGCGACCTACTCTCCCACTTGGTGTAGCAGTACCATCGGCGCAAACGGGCTTAACTTCCCTGTTCGGGATGGGAAGGGGTGAACC
>NZ_JBHULB010000077.1:0-78045 GCF_042684265.1 Croceitalea marina
TGCCGAGTTTGAAATAAAAAAGCAGCAAAAGCATGAAGCCCTTGCTGCGCGGGATAACAAATTGATTACTCAACTTGTTTCCTAATATTTTAAAGAAAAAACTTGTTTTTTGACACAGTACCTATGAACAGTTGCGTGGGTTAGCACGGACTTTTGCAAGTACACGACAAGCTGAAAATTCCGCAGAAATTTTCAGGACAAGCCTGTAATAGCAATTGTTTATAGCCAATGTTGTGCATAGTTTTTTAGTTAAATTTTAATTTTATTTTACTCCAGAATGAGTCTTTTTCAACGTAAAGTTTATTAATGGATTCAGCTATTTTTTCCACCTGTCTTGTCTCGTGATTCCAGAAGTATAATTCATCAGTTAAATTTCCATTTCCGTTATGAGTCAAGATTAGTTGATTTCCGTATCCGTCCGCTCCAATTGCGATACCATTGTTAGGAAACCCATTCCATTCACGAGCGTTTTTTGTTTCAAGCCCGATGTGATTACAAGTCCGACTTATTCTTTTTCGGTCACTCTTATCGAAAAATGGATACAGTTCGAATTCAAACTCGTCCGAAATCAATAATTCTCCGCCATTTGATTTTATCATTCGATTTTTAAATTCAGACGGAAATTTCACGTTCAATTCCGATTCAGTTTCTGTTATATATTTTTTATCTAAAGGAAAAGGCATTTTCTTTTTTTATTCTTTTACTACTCCGATGAACATTAAATATTCAATTTCAGTATTATAGATTTCCATTAACTCTTCTTTTGTTAAGTCAATTTTCTCCTCATTTAGAGCATATTTTACCATTTCATTAATGTCCATTTCTACATTCGATTCCGTTTCGCTTTCTGTATTTGGGTTTTCGGAAATCAGTCCGATTTTATTCATATAGTTTTCTTCCGCAACCAGAGCACTACGAATCAAATTCAAGTGCGATTTTTCCTTATTAAGCTTCAATGCAATGAAACAAGTCGCTTCGTCCAAATCATAAATTTCTTTTCCAGCGTTATTTTCATTTACAGTACAGATTGGTTCGTTTTTACAACCGAAAAATGAGAGTAGAGTCAAGATGAATATTTTTTTCACGTTTTTGTTTGGTTAAATTATGCACAACTTGTTTATATGAATGTAAAATATGCTTATATACAGCCATATAGGTTATTTAACTTACATAAAAACAAAGTTTTATTCCCCCTCATACTTCCCTAGATAGCGCTTCCAGAGTTTGGTTTGGTGGGTTTCTAATGAAATGTTTCTGCCATCTATAAAAGCATGGGTCAACTGATTGCCTCTCATATCTAAAGCATCGCCTTCCGAAATAAATAAAGTAGCACTTTTGCCTACTTCTAGGGTGCCGTAGTCATCTGCTATCCCTAATATTTCTGCCGTATTACCTGTAATCAATTGCAAGGCTTTTTCTTTATCTAGCCCTTGCTGACCTACTTGCCCAGCGTAAAAAGGCAGGTTCCTTGTCTGAAAATTGGAGGCGTTTGTGTTCTGTATGCCCACCAATAGACCACCATCTACCAAAAGTTTAGGCAGTTTAAATGGTAAATCATAATCCTCGTCATCAAATACCGGATTGTTATGGGTAAACTGCACAAGCACAGGAATGTTATTTTTCTTTAGAAAATCAGTAATCTTATAGGCATGGTATCCACCTACAAGTACAACTTCCTTAGCCCCATTTGCTTTTGTAGTATTAACGGCATCAATAATTTCTTTTTCGCCATCAGCATAGATATATAACTTCTGGGTTCCATTGAAAATTCCCTGCATTGCCGCGAATGCCGGATTCACCTCCTTTGTAGTACTCTTGCCATAGGCCATGGCATTTTTCATAAAACTTACCACATCATCTAGCTGTTTTTGATACTCTTTATTAGGTCTATATCCCCGGTCTTCTCCCATCCACCATCTTCCTTGCCTAAAGCTTCTCGGCCAGTTTAAATGCACCCCATCATCTGTTTTTATGGCTGCGTCTTCCCAGTTCCATGCATCAAACTGAACGATGGATGAGGTACCTGAAATGCGTCCTCCAGTAGGTGCTATTTGACCCAATAAAACTCCGTTGGGCCGCATACTTTCCACCACTTTGGACTCTGCGTTATAGGCAATGATGCTGCGCACATGTGGTATAATATCCCCAATTTCATCTTGATCGTTACTGGCACGTACCGCATTGATTTCAATAAGCCCCAAAGTTTTGGCAGGAGCTATAAAACCTGGATAGATATGTTTGCCCCCTGCATTTACAACTTTTCCTTTTCTGGCAATTTTGTTCGTGGCACTACCTACAAAAGTAAGTTTGCCATTTTCGAAAATTACCAAAGAATTTTCTATAAGTTCCCCATTACCCAAATGCGCGGTCGCCCCTTCTATAGTAATGGCTTCAGTCTGAGCAGGAGCTGGTGTTTGTTGTGCTTGAAGCCCAATAAAAAAAGCAAATGCTATAATTGAAAATAATTTCGTTTTCATTGTATTCGTTTTAAATACCTTGTTTTCTTTTAGATTTTTCATACTTACAAAGTTTCACAAGTGAAATTCTTTTTTACACTCTGCTTAGGACCTTTCATTTTGCCACCCCCAGATTTTTCTTTGAGCATCATGTCTATCAACTCGGTCCGTTCTTTTTTAATGGCCAACCGTTTCTGTCTGTCCTGTTCCAAATCAAAATAAGTAGCACCTTCAATCAAGGTTTTTTCGGCTTTGCTATAAATGGACATGGGGTGACCTGACCAAAGCACAACATCTGCATCTTTTCCTTCTTTGATGCTACCGACCCTATCATCTAAATGTAAAAGTTTAGCAGGGTTTATGGTTACCATTTTCCAAGCTTCTTGTTCCGTCATACCACCATATTTTACTGTTTTTGCCGCTTCTTGGTTCAATCTTCGAATCATTTCCCTGTCATCGCTGTTTATGGCAACGGTAACCCCTTGTTTTTGCATAATTGCCGCATTGTAGGGTATGGCATCGTTTACTTCGTATTTGTAGGCCCACCAATCACTAAATGTTCCCGCGCCGGCACCATGGGCCGCCATTTTATCCGCTACTTTGTAACCTTCCAAGATATGAGTGAAGGTATTTAATCGAAACCCAAACTTTTCGGCAACTTTCATCATCATATTGATTTCACTTTGCACATAAGAGTGACAGCTGATGAAACGCTCACCGTTTAAAATTTCCGCCAGTACTTCCATTTCTTCATCGTAACGGTAGGGTTGACCTGCCTTTTTCTTAGCATCATATTCTTTGGCTCTTTGAAAGTAGTTCATAAAAACCTGTTCCACACCCATTCTGGTTTGCGGGAATCGTGAAAAACTTTGCCAGTTGGATTGCTTGACGTTTTCACCAAGGGCGAACTTGATGAACTTCGGAGAATTATCGTAAATGAGTCCGTCCGCTTCCTCTCCCCATTTTAATTTTATAATCGCGGACCTTCCTCCGATAGGATTTGCCGAACCATGAAGTAGTTGTAAAGAAGTAACCCCGCCAGCTAAAGAGCGATAGATTTTTATATCTTCAGCATCGACTACATCTTCCATTTTTACTTCTGCGGTACTATTGTGTCCAGCTTCATTAACGGCTAGGGCCGCAATATGGCTATGTTCGTCTATGATTCCTGCAGTCAAGTGTTTGCCTGTCGCATCGACTACTTTGGCACTTCCTGAACTTAGATCCTTCCCAATTTTAGCAATCTTACCATTTTTAATGAGCACGTCGGTATTTTCAAGAATACCGTCATCTTCGCTCGTCCAGACTGTAGTATTTTTAAATAATATATTTTCAGGTTTTGGTTTTTGAGCGTATCCATAACCTAAATTAGGGTAGGTAACAGGCATTATTTTTGGTGCTTGTAAGGCATCCTTATTTTGGTCTTTCTTTTCTTCAAAATCCGATTTTTTAATTGCCGTAAATGAACTTTCTGTGCCATCTGGCAATATCAGCCTTCCACTCAGGTTGTCGGAGGCTGCCGTAACAGGGGCGGTCATACGATAAATTTCAGCCTTTTCTTTTGTGGTAATGCTTAAATCTAACCAATTGGAATTATACGCTATTTTTGAAGTTAATTTAAGGGTATCTTGTTTTACCTCAACTTTTGGTTCGTCATTTTTACCAGATATATCAAGAGTATATGTTTTTCCCTGTACGGCTAAATCATAAATCCCTCTAATATCCTTTATGTCTTTATCCTCAATAACATTTTTGTTGCCCTGCACCCAATTTTCATAAAGGGTGGTAGATTTTTCAAAAATATCTCCTGAAGTAATTAAAAAGTTAGCGTACGCCCCAGGTTTTAAGCTTCCTAAGCTATTGCCTTTGCCAAGTATCTGGGCCGGTACAGTGGTTAAGGCTTCTAAAGCTTTACTTTTTGGTAGGCCATATTGTATGGCTTTCAATACCATTTCTTTAAAGGCGCCAGGCGATTTTAAACTGTAAGGGGTCAGGGAAAAAGTTACACCATTCTCCGCCAATACTTTTGGATTGCTTGGGGCTTGATTCCATTTACGCATATCTGCAAGTGAAACATAGCCCGCTTGATAAGGGTTGGAAACATCGTATGCTTTCGGGAAATTAACGGGAATTACCAGTTTGGCATTGGTAGCTTTTATTTCAGCGATACGCTCATATTCATTCCCTCCTCCTAAAATTACATATTGTATACCGTTTGCGTCACCAATTTTATCGGCCCTTAGCACATGTCCTTTGTCTTTTGCCTCAAAAAATTGTACTAATCCCTTATTTTCTAACAAAGCCTCAATGGAGCGGTCTTTGGTATCTGAATTGCCTTGTGCATACCAATCGGCATCTTTATAAAATTGCCTCATCAAGGCCAGAGCACCCATTAGCGAAGTTGGGTAAGACTGTCTTTTGGTAACACTTTTGGTAAGTGAAAAAAACTGGCCTGACTTATCATCTAAAATACGGTTCGCGTCCGTGCCTTCACCATTTAGAGCTATTAAAACTCCGGTTCCACGAGCGATACCATCATGAATATGAGAATTTACAACTCCAAAGCCTGCTTTACGTAGTTCTTTGGCCGATTTATCATCATATTTAAAACTAGCTATTGCCGCATTTTCTGGCATTATATGGTCATTCCAATAAAAACCATCCCGTTCAGCTTCATATTGGGGAGAACGTCCTCCTCCAGGTTTTCGTTTAGGTTGTTCAACGCCAAATTTGGAATAGACATCGATGAAAGAGGGATAGATGGATTTACCATCTAAATTTTCTACTACGGCATTTTTGGGTATTGATACCGAACTGCCTGCTTGAACTACTTTTCCGTTTTGGATAAGTAAAGTCCCATTTTGGATAACCTGTGTTGGCGTTACATAAATTTTAGCATTAGTGAACGCATAGTAATTGTCGTTCTTTGATTTTACACCATCATTTTCGGGGAAGTAGTCTTGTGCAAACAGGGTCGCGCCACACCAAAGTAGGGCAAGCGTCAGAAGTCGCATTTTCATATTGTATTAGATTGAATTAGTTCCCCCTAAGGTAGCAGAACGTGCTCACTTCTGCAAATAGGATTCATTCCGATAAAGGGTATACCAATAATTTTTATCGGTATTGATCAATAAGCCTACCACGGCGTTGTAGCTTTGAATTCCTTCTTCTTGATTGTTGGCTTTTAAAAAAGTATTGAAAATAGATTTAAAAATTGGCTCCGTTGGGTTTTGATATTGTTCCCAAAAGGCAGTCAGTTCTCGATAGTTTTTCTTGACACCTTCATTAAGTTTGGTCATCACCATTTCAAATGCTGCTTCATCTTTTTCTTTTAAATCTGAAAGACAGTAGGCAAGTATGTGTGTAAGCGCTGCATATTTGAAATACCGGTCGGGATTGCTATAAGTCACTACAAGCCCTATGAAATTTGTTGAGCTCTCTGAAGAATAACCCAATTGGTGACCGACTTCATGACCACTTACAGAAGGTAATCTGAGCTTAGGTATGAGTGCATTTACTTGTGCTTCATTGGTAAAAGGATTTAAATAGCCACCATAGCCCATATAGGTTAATGGAGTTGAATAGAGAGAGGATTTTAAGCTAGGAGTCTCGTATTCAAAATTCGGAAATGCTTTTTTAGTAGCAGCTTCATAACTTTCTAAGGTTTTATGATAGATTTCTTTATTTGAATAAGGGATGTTGACAGGCTGCAGGCTATCTTTAGAAATCTGCATCTGTAAATGGTTTGTAAAACTAATCATGCCCAAACTAAAATTAACCAACTCTTCTTTAGTATATTCAACTTCAAATCCTAATTTTTCATTAACCGGTAGTCTATAATAATTCATGCCCCAAAACAAATGAAATATGAAATAGGCAATGGATAGTGTGTAGCCAAGATGGAGCAATAATCTTTTTGGCTTCTTTCGGAACGATTTCGCTTTTAAATAAATATATCTAATAATCGCTACACCTATCAGGGTATAAAAAATATCGCCCATAGAAAAAGGAACCCAACCGAAAAGTAGTCTCAGAAATTTTGAGATAATCGGATAGATTCCTTCGCTATAATATTTTTCGACCAATTCTGGATAAGCCCCAAACCACTTCACAAAAATTATTTGAGGAATGATGGAAAGCGCTAATCCAGTTTTGGCATTTAGTTTCACAAGCTTTATTCTGCTATGCCCGTTATCTCTAAATCGAATACCAGAGTAGAGCCACCGGGGATTGGTCCGTAATCTCTATCACCATAACCTAAATGTGGGGGTATAAACAGGCGTATTTTATCACCAACCTTCATTGTTAACAATCCTTCTCTAAAACCTGCGGCTAAACGGGCTTCAGGGCTATAGTCCATTGGTGTAGGCCCGTACATGCCTTGGTCTCTTCGCCCTGGATTAAGTATTCCAAACTTTTCTGCCAATTCCATATCACTGGTATCGAACAACGTACCATCTTTCATTAAATACCCAGCATAAGAAACTAGTACTTTTTGGCCGATTTTAGGTTTTTGACCATCACCTATCTCTTTTGGTAAAATCATAAGCCCAGAATCTGTTAATTCAGCTTTGGCTTCTTCAGCTTTGAATTCAGCGGCCAAATCGGATTTCATTTTCTCAAAAGCGGCCACTGCGGCCTCATCTTCTTTGAAATAATCTGTCATTACCTGAACGGCGTCGAATTTTTTGGCTTCTTTACCGTTTCTGATAATTTCAACCTTATTCATAACGACGTCAACTTCTGGTTTGTTCGCCGCTAACACTTTTACATTAGCAATAGAATCGACTACTTCAATACCTTTTACAACTTCACCAAAAACAGTGTGCTTACCATCTAACCAAGGTGTAGGTTTGTGTGTGATAAAAAATTGGCTTCCGTTTGTTTTAGGTCCGCCATTGGCCATAGAAAGCAAACCTTTTTGCGAATGTTTAAGTGAGTCTACAAACTCATCTTTAAATTTATACCCTGGATTTCCCCTACCTGTTCCAAGGGGGTCTCCGCCTTGAATCATAAAGTCTTTCATGACCCTATGAAAAATTAGACCGTCATAATATTTTTTACCTTTTAAGCTGTCTGTCACGAAAGGACTATTGCCTTCTGCTAGCGATACAAAATTAGCTACTGTAACTGGCGTTGCATTATGGTATAGTTTGACCACAATGTCACCTTGTGTTGTTTGTATATCCGCATAAATACCATCCGTTAAATCTGCATACTTGCTAGATTTACAGGCGTTAAATGCTAGTGCTACCAGAAATACACCGAGAACTATTTTTTTCATTATTCTTAATTTAAATTTAGACTGTCTTTATTTTTTTTAATTCTAATTAGCTGTACACTTGTTTTTATGGGAGTGTTGGGTCCAATTTTATTGCCATCACCTTTGTAGCCATAGCCTTGTGAAGATGGAAACAAAAAAGTGATTTTATCTAATTCTTTCATCAATTTTAAGCCGTTTCTTAAACCGGGAAATAATTGTGATTTATCGATAGCGTGCTGCACCACTCCAATGTCTTCTGCTTTATAAATGGTATCATTCGCTAAATTCATCACTGTGTAAGCAAAAACGACTTCATCATCAGTCTTAGGAGTGTAATCGTTGTTTTGACCCTCAACTTCATAGAAATACGAAAATCCATACGAACTTGTGATGTATGTTCTAGTCGAATCTTTTTTGATGATATTTTTAATCAACTCTTCTTCTTTGGCCAATAATTTTTTACTCCGTTCAATAGACTCCTTGTAAAAGCTTGTCGATTTTACTTGAACAGGTTTTCTTGGTTTAGGACCTTCACAGCCCAATAATATTAGTAAAACTAATATGAAACTTAAATATTTCATTATTGAAGTTGTAATTTGTAGTTCTCTAAAAGCGATTCGAAATATTTTGTGGTCTCAGCAATAGAAACCTCACTTCTTCCTCCCGAAGCATTAGTATGCCCTCCTCCGTTAAAATGGTTTCGAGCAAATTCGTTTACAGAAAACTCCCCAATAGATCTAAATGATATTTTTATGATACCTTCTTCTTTATTTTCAATAAAAATAACGGCAAAATTAATGCCCTCTAAAGTAAGTCCGTAATTAACGAAACCTTCTGTGTCGCCCTTACTGTAATTGTGCTTGTCCAGCTCTTCTTGGCTTAGTGTAATGTATGCGGTGTTGTATTCTTCAAGAATCTTTAAGTTGTTTAAAGCAACTCCTAGCAAATGCAATCTTGCCGGTGAATTAGTATCAAAAACTTGCTGATGAATTGTCATGTTCTCAGCACCCTTATCAATTAAATTGGCAACTACACGATGTGTTTTGCTGGTGGTGGAATAGTATTTGAACGAGCCCGTATCGGTCATAATACCGGTGTACAAACAAGTGGCAATATCTTTTGAAATTTTATCGGTACCGTCAAGTGCCTCAATAAAATTATAGACCATTTCACAGGTAGAACTCATGTTTACGTCAGAATAGGTAACTCTGGCGTAAGTATCTGGTTGTTGGTGGTGGTCAATCATTATAAAGTCCGCTTTTGAAGCTGCTAAAAGCGGTTCTAATTGCCCGGTTCTAGAGAAATGATTAAAATCTAGGGTAAAAATTAAGGTCGCTTCTTCAATAAGCTTTTTTGATTGTGAATTTTGATGTTCAAAATTGTAAATAAGATTATCGCTGGGCAACCATTTTAAAAATTTTGGGTAATCGTTCGGCGCTATTACCATCGGATTTTGACCGGTTGCCTTTAAAAAATGGGCTAAGGCCAAACAGGAACCAATGGCATCTCCATCAGGATTTTTATGTGGTATTATTACAATTTTTTGGGGCTTCGCAAGAAGGGACTTAACAGTAGCGATATCTGTCGAATTCATGCGGGCAAAGATACAATAATATAACAGAGTGTTTACTTTTGATAAGCTATTTTGTCACCATTAGATAGCCCAGAAAATGCAACTGCACTATGTTGTTTTCTTGCAATTGGTTTTAGCTGGAGGAATAAAATAGACCATTAAATAATTCATTTAAATGTCAATGAACATATCTTTTATGAGCTAAAACAAAGCTCATTAATCTTGCATGGCAAACGAAAAAGCGTAATTTTGCGCAAAATTTTAGAAAATGACAGGAAACAGAACGTTTACCATGATTAAACCAGATGCCGTTGAAAACGGACATATTGGTGCGATATTAGAAAAAATTACAGCTGCAGGTTTTAAAATTGTGGCTATGAAATATACCCAACTTAGTTTAAGAGATGCAAAAGCCTTTTACGCCGTGCATAGTGAGCGTCCATTTTTTGGAGAGCTTGTAGAGTTTATGACAAGAGGCCCAATAGTTGCCGCTATATTGGAAAAAGATAACGCGGTCGAAGATTTTCGTGCATTAATCGGTGCTACCAACCCTGCCGAAGCTGCAGAAGGTACTATCCGTAAATTGTTTGCTACCAGTATCGGTGAAAATGCGGTGCATGGTTCAGATAGTGATGAAAATGCCGCTATAGAAGGTTCTTTTCACTTTGCGGGAAGAGAAGTATACTAATACAGTTCTCTTGATAGATATAAAAAGCCATTCTAAAACGGAATGGTTTTTTTATTAGCGTAAGACCAATTTTTTAATCAAGTCTTTTCCTAGTTCTTCGTTTAAAAGGGTGATAATTTTAGAAGTTCCCATGCTGAGCTCTTGCCGAAGCACAGACGAAGAAAGCGATACAAATAGTGTTTCGTTTCGTAACTCTACCTGTGTAGTGTAATTATTGACGCCATTGCCCATTAATTTCGCCCAAGCTTCACGGGCATCTACCTTATCTATTCCTTTTTGAAGTTTGTTTTGTTGAATGAACTCATTTAAGGCTTCACCCAAATTCATATGTGAATTGTATCGTTTGGCCATTATTCTATTTTTATAGGTTCGTACCTTTTGTACGTATAGGTGATATCATTTTCGTTAGTGATAGAAAATTGATTTTCTTCTAATACGATTAATCTTTCATGCCATTCACTTAGGTCGTTTTTGTAATAAAAAGTGAAAACACCATCCTTTTCGACCAAGGTGAAAAGTTCTGCATCATTAGACGTGTCATAAGTGCCATCAAATTTAGGATGCACCTTTTTTTTGAATCCCTTCATTTCCTTCAGTTCGATATAGTCTACGCTAGGGTTGACCTTGTAAGTTTTCTTTTGACCATCTGCAAATTCAACCTCTGTAATTTCCCAATAACCATTTAGGCTATTCAGCTTTTCTTTCGCTATCGGCGGGGTGCATCCGGTAATTAGGGTTATAAAAATCAAAAAAGCAAAATATCTCATATTACAAGTTAAATATTTTGTAACTCTGGTTGATGGTTTTCACCACTTTTTCAGTTCTATCTGCGTGGGTGTCGCTAATGAACAGTTGTCCGAATTCATCATTATTTACCAAAGCCACTATTTGAGCGACCCGGGTTTCATCTAATTTATCAAAAATATCATCAAGCAATAAAATCGGTGTGGTTTTGGCCTGCTCTTTTATGAAATGAAATTGCGCCAGCTTTAAAGCAATTAAAAAAGATTTTTGCTGCCCTTGACTACCGAATTTTTTAATGGGATAGCCATCGATGGTAAAATCGAGGTCATCTTTATGAATACCGACACTAGTATATTGCAACGCACGGTCTTTTTCTAAGGAATTGGTTAGCAAGTCACTTAAACTATTTTCTAAAAGTTTGCTTTGATAGGCCAATAATACACCTTCTTCTTTTTTAGAAATATTCGCATACTGTTCTTGGAAGATTGGAATAAAACTTTCTAAAAATTGTGAACGTTTTTTAAATATTTCAGTTCCGAAGGTATGTAACTGCTCATCGTAGACAGATAAGGCATCTTTATCAAAAGTTCTATTGACGGAAAAGTATTTTAGTAGCGAATTACGCTGGGTTAGTATTTTAGTATATTTTATTAGGGTTTGAAGATAGGCCTTGTCCGATTGTGATATTACGCCATCTATAAACTTTCTTCGCGTATCGCTTCCTTCAACAATAAGGTCTCTATCGGCCGGAGATATAATAACCAAGGGAAGAAAACCAATATGCTCTGAAAACTTATCATAAGCCTTGCCATTACGTTTAATGACCTTCTTCATTCCCTTTTTAAAGCTGCAAACAATCTTTTCTTCACGGTCATTTTTTTCGAATTCTCCGTCGATCATAAAAAATTCGGTACCGTGCTTAATATTTTGTGTTGCAACGGGGTTGAAGTAGCTTTTACCGAAACAAAGGTGGTAGATAGCATCTAGAATATTGGTTTTGCCGATTCCATTTTTACCCACTAAACAGTTGATGGTAGGGTCAAAATCTAAGTTTTTTGAATCAAAATTTTTATAGTTTACTAAGGATAAGCGTTTTAAAAACATAGGTGGTTCGAAAATCTTACGATTTTAAATGATAGCAGCTAGCAAAAATAACGAATAATTTGCCTTTCGGTTTTGGATAAAACCTTTATTTTTGCGCGATTAATAAAATGAAGAATGGCGACATATAAAAAGCGCGGCTTTAAGCCAAAGAATAAAGCGGAAGAAATAGTAATCGATGAACAGAACAGTACTACTGCAGAGGTTTTTAGTACACTTGATGAAAGTGCATCTAAAACTGAAGCATGGGTTTCTAAAAATCAGAACTATATCTTGGGTGTTATAGGTGCTGTGGCTCTTGGTGTTTTGGGGTATTTGGCCTATACACAATTTGTGCAGACACCAAAAGAAGCAAATGCGGCAAACGAGCTTTACTATCCGCAACAATATTTTGACCGGGCAATGGTAGATGAAAACGCAAAGGATTCACTGCTTAACTTAGCTCTTAACGGGGCAGAGGGTAAATATGGTTTTCTAGATATTATCGATGAGTATAAAGGTACTAAAGCAGCAAACTTGGCGACGTACTCGGCGGGAATGGCATATCTAAATCAGCAGAACTACCAAGAAGCGATTTCTTATCTCGAAAACTTTTCTTCTGATGATGCAATTCTTGGAGCATTGGCAAAAGGAGGAATAGGGGATGCTTTTGCGCAGCTTGAACAACCTGAAGAAGCTTTGGATTACTATGAAAAAGCGGTAGCGCATGATAGTAATGATTATACTACACCACGTTTTCTTTACAAAGCTGGTGTTATAGCAACAGATTTGGGCTATACCGATAAAGCTTTGCAGTACTTTACACGTATCAAAGACGAATTTTCAAAAGCTCCTGAAGCTAATAATATAGATGCTTTAATAGGCTTCGCAAAGAAGTAGCATATGGCTACCGAGATAAAAAACTTATCGGTTTACAATAAGGACGAAATCCCAAATGCGAAAAATCTTCGGTTTGGGATTGTTGTTTCTGCATGGAACGATAATATCACTGAACAGCTTTTCAAAGGGGCGTTTGCTGCCCTAATTGATTGTGGAGCTACTGAAAAAAATATTGTCCGTTGGAATGTTCCTGGAAGTTTCGAATTGGTGTTCGGAAGTAAAAAAATCATTCAGACCCAAAATGTAGATGCCGTAATCGCAATAGGAAGTGTGATAAGAGGTGAAACTAGTCACTTCGATTATGTTTGCGGAGCGACCGCTCAGGGAATTAAAGATTTGAACGTAAAGTTCGATGTACCGGTGATATTTTGTGTGCTTACTGACGATACACTACAACAGTCGATTGATCGCAGTGGAGGTAAACATGGTAATAAGGGCATAGAAGCTGCCATTGCCGCCATACAAATGGCCACTTTAGGCAAATAATTTCAGAATCTTATAAAAGTACTTTCTGTTAACATTTTTTGTGAACGGGCGGTCATACGTTTTTTCTATTTTAAGTACCTTTGAGTATATACGGAAAAGGAGTTTATGCGCAAGTTTCTACGACTTAGAGGAAATAAAAGTTTTAACTATACCCCACGCTATTACAAGGGTGAGGGTAATCCGTATAAAATTGAACACAAACTTGATAAATTTCGAAGTACGGCAAGTACTACAAGAGGATTAAAAAATAAATTTTCATCTGCCTTTCAAGACTTAAAAACGGAAGGTGACAGGAACGTAAAAACTCGTTTTCTGGTCATCTTAGGGGTGCTGATTTTAATCTTTCTTTTTATCATCGATTTCGATTTATCCATATTTTATATGCCCTAATGGCGGACATCATTAAACTTTTACCGGATCATGTGGCGAACCAAATTGCTGCAGGTGAAGTGGTGCAGCGGCCAGCATCGGTTGTAAAGGAGTTATTGGAGAATGCTATTGATGCTGGGGCAAGCGAGATAAAGCTTATTGTAAAAGATGGTGGTAAAGCGCTTATTCAAGTTGTCGATAATGGAATCGGAATGAGCGAAACGGATGCCCGACTCTCATTTGAACGGCATGCCACTTCAAAAATTTCTTCGGCCGAAGACTTATTTAATTTAAGAACAAAAGGATTTAGAGGTGAAGCTTTGGCTTCAATAGCGGCGATTGCGCATGTAGACTTGCAGACTCGAACGAAAAACAAAGAAACGGGTACACATATTAAGATAGAAGGCAGTAATGTAGTATCACAAGAAGTCGCGGTTACTCCAAAGGGAAGTTCGATATCGGTTAAGAACCTATTCTTTAATATTCCTGCAAGACGTAATTTTTTAAAGTCGAACCAAGTAGAACTCAGGCATATTACAGATGAGTTCCATAAAGTCGCCTTGGTACATCCATCCGTTGCGTTTCGGTATTATAATAATGGTTCTGAATTGTTCAATCTTCCTTCAGAAAATTTCCGCCAACGCATTGTTCATGTTTTTGGAGCTCGAATTAATGAGCGTTTGGTGCCGGTTGAAGAGGAAACTGAAATTATTAAGATCTCCGGATTTATAAGTAAGCCAGAGTTTGCGAAAAAGAGTAGGGGAGAACAATTCTTTTTTGCCAATGGAAGGTTTATAAAAAGCCCCTACTTGCATCATGCCGTTGTTGCGGCTTTTGAAGGTTTGCTTAAAAAGGATGTTCATCCGGGTTACTTTTTAAATTTAGAGGTAGACCCTTCATCAATAGACATCAATATTCATCCAACAAAAACCGAAGTGAAGTTTGATGACGAGAATACCTTATACGCGATTTTACGTTCTACAGTCAAACATAGTTTAGGGCAATTTAGCGTGGCCCCGGTTTTAGATTTTGAACGTGATCGAAATCTAGACACTCCATATGCTTACCAGCAAAAAGAAGCAGTGTTGCCAAAAGTGGTTGTAGATAATAGTTTTAATCCTTTTGCAGAGGTTAAAACTATAAGTAAGCAAGGTTCTTCTTATAGCAAAAAAAGTGTAGAAGGTTGGGAAAATTTATACGGTGATATTAATTCCGATAGCTTTAGCAGTATTGAATTTGAGTCGGATGGAAACACTCCTGAGATTTTTGAAAGTAAAGATGATACCGCCCACGGGCAACAAGTTACTTTTCAATTAAAACGAAAGTATGTTGTAACAACAATTAAGTCAGGTATGGTGGTAATAGATCAGAGTAGGGCCCATCAGCGCGTGCTCTATGAAAAATTTCTTCAAGACATTACTGTTAAAGAAGCCGTTAGCCAACAATTACTTTTTCCGATAGAACTTAACTTTACGAAAAAAGAGATTTCCGTATTAGAAAATATAAAGGACAGTTTATCCAGTTTAGGATTTATGTTGAGTATTGGTCAAGATACTATCAAAGTCACAGGAATACCGAGTTTAATGACCGAGAGTGGCATAGATTTAGTTTTACATGAGTTGTTGCGAGATTTCTCTGAAGGTTACCAAAGAGAGGGCTATTCGCAGGCAGAACAAATGGCAAGAACCCTTTGTAAAAGTTTGTCCATTAAGACAGGTCAATCATTAGAACAAGATTCTCAAATTGCGTTGGTAAATGATTTGTTCGGGTGTAAAGAACCGAACTTAAGTCCATTTCAAAAACAAACATTCATTACACTTTCTTCAGATGAAATTGATACTAAATTTAATTAAATGGGAAGATTAACAGAAGCTATTAAACATCTTATCATAATTAATGTAATATTCTTTATTGCTACGCAATTATATGGTGATCAGTTGTATCTGTGGTTCTCACTGTATTTTCCGGAAAACGAAAATTTTCAACTTTGGCAGGTAGTTAGCCATATGTTTATGCACGGTGGATTAATGCATATTGCATTTAATATGTACGGGCTTTGGGCTTTTGGTTCTCCGTTAGAAAGAGCTTGGGGTAAGAACAAGTTTTTATTCTTTTATTTTTCTGCTGGTTTGGGTGCAGCGGCACTTCACTTGGCATCCAACTATTACTTTTTTAATGATGGTTTAACTGCTCTGGTAGAGGCAGGGGTCTCCAAGAATGAAGTCTTGGATATCATTTCTCGAGGAAAATATAGTCCAGATTGGTATAATATAACTTCTCAAAGTTCTGTTGACAGTATGATTGCAGCCTTTAGTACACCAGCTGTAGGGGCCTCAGGGGCGGTTTATGGCGTATTGGTCGCTTTTGCCTTTATGTACCCTAATTCGGAACTTATGATGATATTTTTGCCGATACCGATTAAAGCGAAGTACTTTGTACCCTTAATTATATTTGGAGATTTAATTTTTGGAGTTACAAATACAGGTACAGGTATTGCTCATTTTGCCCATATTGGAGGAGCGCTCGTCGGTTTTATAATGATGTGGTATTGGAAGAAGAATCAGTTTAATAAAAACCGTTGGAACTAATATGGTGAATGGAGGTATAAAATATCAATTTGCTAGATTAAATATTGCCGAGAAGCTTATCGCTATAAACGTTTTGGTTTTTTTGCTAAACGGCCTTTCAATTGCTTTATTGGGGTTTTCTAGTCAGGGAATTGTAAAATGGTTTGAGTTGCCCGAAGATTTTATCACTTTCTTCACCCAGCCATGGTCTTTAGTAACCTATTCTTTTTTTCATGCTGGTATTGGACATCTTTTTTGGAATATGCTTATGCTCTATTTTACAGGCAAAATATTCTTGAATTTATTTGACAATAAACGTTTTACCAATGTTTATTTCTTAGGAGTAATATTAGGTGGCCTGCTTTTTATGTTAAGTTATAATGTCTTTCCGACCCTTACGACCACCAATACCGCGTTGATAGGAGCTTCTGCAGGAGTTACGGCGGTTCTTATTTTTATCTGCGGCTATATACCTAATCAAGAGGTACGCGTTATTTTTTTTAATGTGAAACTATGGTATGTAGGCCTGTTCTTTGTCTTGGTAGATTTGGTCCAGATTTCTTCAGGACAAAATATAGGAGGAAGAATTGCCCATCTTGGAGGAGCAGTTTTAGGATATCTTTACGCAAGACAATTATTAAAAGGCAATGATATCGGTATTGGTTTCACGAAATTGTTGGATAGTTTGTCGAATATTTTTAAACCAAAAGAAAAGAAAGCACCTCTAAAAACCGTTTATAGAAAAGCGAACCAAAAAGGAGCAAATAAAGCCGATTATGACAAGCAGGCAAACCAACGAAAAATAGATGCTATTTTAGATAAAATAAGCAAGTCTGGTTACGAAAGTTTATCAAAAAAAGAAAAGGATTTTTTATTTAAAGCAGGTAAAGAAAATTAATATTTTGAAAAAACTTTCTCTCTTTAGTAGAATTGTTTTTGTTCTAAATGTCTTTTTTGCATTGACACTTTTGTTCATAGGCTTTACCTCTTATTCTCAAGAAAATAGCTTTCCTCCATTGCTTTTATTAAGCTTATTTGTTCCGTTACTTTTTGTTGTTAACCTGTTTTTTTGTCTTTACTGGTTTATTAGAAGAAAAAAACATTTCTGGTTATCTTTTGTAACTATTCTTATTGGATATTTTGTTTTCGGTGTTTTTTATATGGCCACCAAACAGAAAAAGGAAATTGATTTCAATAATAGTTTAAATATTATTTCCTATAATTCACGTGGTTTCAATATTTATGAGAATATAAAAAGAAAAGATGTTGGAGACCAGATTGTTAGATTTATAAGTTCCGAAAACCCTGATATTGTGTGTTTTCAAGAGGTAAATTATGCATATTTAAAGCACTTTGATAGTTACCCTTATAGATACCGAAGTGTCAAGAGTGGCTCTGGAAAATCGAAGTTAGCAATACTTTCTAAATACCCAATAATAAGTAATGCTACAATAAGCTTTCCAAACTCAAGTAATGATGCTGTTTACGCTGACATTGTATTTAAAAAAGATACGATTCGAATTTATAATGTGCATTTACAATCTTATAAAATTGTCCCATCATCTCAGACTCTAACGGAAGGCCAATCTGAACGGACTTACAGAAAATTACGTAATACATTTGATAAGCAATTAGAGCAAGCAAAAATTTTTAGAGAGCATCTTAAAAAGAGTCCGTTTAAAACAATAATCTCAGGTGATTTTAACAATACTCAGTTTTCTAATATTTACAGGATGGTCAAAGGAGATTTTCAGGATTCTTTTTTAGAAGCAGGTCAAGGCTTTGGCCGCACCTATGATTTAAAAGGATTACCAATGCGAATAGACTATATTTTGGCAGATGATTCTTTTGAAATTCTGGAACATCAAAACTATGATGTTAAACTGTCCGATCATTATCCTATAAAAGCAACATTAGGCATAAAGTAGTGATATTCTAGATTTGGTGGTTTAATTGCCGCAAGTAAGAAAGGGAATTGGGGCCTTCGTTAAAAAGTAAGTCTACTATGCTAACATTTTCTATAAAACCGTGTCGGTCGCCAAAAACCTGATTATAGGTTGGCTGTTTAAATTGTATTTTTTGTTTGGCACTAACAAAATGTCTTAGATCTGTATCCTTTTCAATTGAAACATTATAAGTTAACGTTTTATTATTTTGATTTTCTACCCCCAAACTGTCACTTAAAAAATCAATGGTCTTGAAATTAAGATCTAATAAGTATGTAGCGGGTTTTTCAAAAATTGGCGCCAAATCATCCTCATAAAATTCGAAAAAAGGTGACGTGCGATAAGCGGTTTGCAATGTTCTCCAATGCTGAAGCTGCCAGTTTGACGAATTATCTAATTTTACATCTCTGTATTTTTGTCTACCCTGGTTTCCGCCCACATGTTGAATAGGTATTGTGAGCATATGTTTACCTTGATCCGTACAGATGTAACATCTGTTTCTATAGGTTTGCTTTTGAAAGTTGTCATTCACTTCCCATACAATATCACTGTCAACTACGATGGCCATAGTTGCGATATTAGGAAAATAGACTGGATGAAGAATATTTTTCAATATTATTCAGCTTTAGACTTTCTTCTTTTTCTAAAGAAATCAAAAACGAACCATCCACCTAAAAGAATTAGAAAATATTTGAAATAAGATTTTGGCTCGCCACTTCCACCGACAGTAGTAAAAATTCTATCCCATCTAAACTTCCAATTCGATATTCCTTCATCAAAATTGTCAAAACTCATCCAGATAAAAACTGGTTTTCCAACAATATGATCCTCAGCAACATAACCCCAGGCACGGCTATCTTCAGAATGGTCTCTATTGTCTCCCATCATCCAATAATAATCTTGTTTAAAGGTGTAAGAGTTAGCTTCCTTACCGTTTATAAAGACTTTATTTCCCGTTACTTTTACCTCATTACGTTCGTAATCGCGTATGATTTTCTTGTAAAAAGGAATGGTTTTAGCATTTATTTCTACAGTGGCACATTCTTCAGGAATGTAAATGGGACCAAAATTATCAACGTTCCATTTGTAATACGGACTTTGAGGAAAAACGTTATAACCAGCTTGCCCTTTGGGGATGACTTCCATAACAATGGAATCAATATTTTGATTTTTTTTCAACTCTTTGACCATGTCTTGGGTCATATTGGCCATTCTTGCTCTAGGAGTTTCTTCTTTTAAAGAAAGGCGTAGCTGTCTAATAATCTCAGGGGAAATTCCCTTTTTATCAGTGTATATGATAGGCCTATTATTTTCATCGGCACCAACTTGAAAACCGCTTTGACGAAGCAGATTCAACTGATTTTGATTAATGCTGGAGGCGATATATTTTCGACTGTAATCGTCGGCACCAACTTCTTCTAATAAACGGCTAGAGACCCCTTTTTGAGCATAAATGGTATAATCGCTCATTACCTTTGCACGATCTGATAAAACAAGTTTCTTACCATTTATATGCACAAAGCCATCAATGATTTCAAGAGAATCGCCTGGGGTGCCAACACAACGTTTTACGTAATTGGACTTTTTGTCTATAGGCTTTTTAACTCCTTTAGACTTTACGAAAAATTGCTTTACGGTATCTGCCGGCCAACTAAATACAACAATATCATTCTTCTTAGGGGTTTGAAAACCGGGCAACCTCATATAAGGTAGCTGAGGTTTATTTAAATACGACCTTTTTTTAATTACTGGAATGGTGTCATGAACCATAGGTGCCGCAACAGCGGTCATCGGCACTCTTGCTCCAAAATGAAACTTACTGACAAACAAGAAATCACCAACACGGAGTGTGCGTTCTAAAGAACCCGTGGGTATTACATAAGGTTGAATAAAATAAGTGTGCACCAAAGTTGCTGCTACTATTGCAAAAACAATAGAGCTAACCCATTCACCAAGACCTGACCTAGGTTTTAGGCTTCTGTCTTCAATATAATTTACATTCTCTGCATAATTAATATAGTAGATATAAAAGCCTAATGTTAGAATTACCAACCACGTATCCAATAACTTGTTTTTTCCAAAACTCCTAATAGTTTCTACCCAAACTACGGGAAACATCAGTAAATTGATTATAGGAATAAAAAGTAAAATCACCCACCATTTTGGGCGATTGATAATTTGCATCAAAACAATAGCATTGTAAACAGGAATAGCAGCTTCCCACGCTTTTCTGCCCGCTTTTACATATAACTTCCAGGTTCCTAGAAAATGAATTACTTGTATGATAAGGATAAAAAGAATCCACTGTGTACCGTTCATAAAAAAACTTTTAACTCGATTCTCGAGATTTAAATATTTTAAACCCTGACTTGGGGCTTTACACCTGAGTGCTCATTTTTAGACTAACAAAGATAGGTTTTGTTACGATTTAACTTAGATTTAGCACATCTTTCATCGTAAAGATTCCCGTTTTATCAACCAACCATTCCGCAGCGATAATGGCTCCAAGAGCAAAGCCTTCTCTACCATGTGCTGTATGTTTGATTTCTATACTATCCACTGCACTATCATAGTTTATTGTATGCGTACCAGGTGTTTTTCCTATTCTTTTCGCCGTAATCGGAATGGTATTTTCTTGATTATTTTCCATCTTCCAGTTCGTATACTCAGAATTTTCAATAATTCCTTCCGCAAGTGTTATTGCAGTTCCGCTAGGGGCATCCAATTTTTGTGTATGGTGTATTTCTTCCATAGCAATTGAATAATCTTTAAGACCTGCCATCATTTTAGCCAATTGTTTATTTAACTCAAAAAAAATGTTTACTCCTAAACTAAAGTTTGAAGCATAAATAAAAGCACCATTATTTTCAGCACACTGGGCTATTGCGTCATCAAATTTTGAGAGCCAGCCAGTAGTTCCAGAGATAACAGGCACACTATTCTCAAAGCAACTTGTGATGTTGCCATAAGCAGCGTCAGGAGTGCTGAAATCAATGGCTATATCAATTTTGTTGAAGTCAATAGCCTTTGTGCCCACATCTATTTTGGCTACGATAGAATGTCCACGCGATACGGCTATTTGCTCTAGCATTTTCCCCATTTTACCATAACCGAACAGAGCAATTCGCATATTTTAAAATTTAATAACCAGCGCCATTCCATAATTGGGTTGGGCCGTGATTTGATTGTAGTCTAAAAAAGGTTTAAAATCCATTGATAAGCGGTCGTCAACATTAAATTGTTTTAAATGCGCATCGACATTTGCATCTACAACGTTTAAGGTATATAGTAAAATAGTCACAAGTAGGGCCAAATCTCGCTGTTCTTGAAATCGATTTTGGGCATCTTCTAAATCTCCGTTGTCCAGTGCATCAAATCTTGTATCACCTTCCAGACCTGCTTGCCTAAGTTTAAATTCATCCCTAAAACTATTGTATTGTGTGTTGTTAAATGAGTATACAGCTATACTTGTTCCTAACGCTCCCCACACTAAGGGAGCTTTCCAATACCGTTTATTATACATCTGACCCAAACCCGGTAGAATGGCAGATAAAAAGGCCGCTTTGCTCGGCGCAAGTGGATTAATTTGTTTTTGATAAGTTACTTCTTCTACAACAATTCCCTTTCCTTTAAGCTCTGTGGATAAGGAGTCTGCCTTTTGGGTTGCAATCGAATCCTTTGCGGTTTGCTGCGAAAAAATAAGACACGGCATCAAACAAAGAACAAATATGATTAGGTATTTACCCACCAGTAAGTATTTTTTTCAAGCGTTGAAATTCTTCTTTAGAGTGAAAAGGAATCACAATTTTACCTTTACCATTTGGCGAAGATGTAATGTCCACCTTTACCGCAAGGTTTTTGGTAATACTATCTATGTTTTTACTGATGTAACTGGGGAGTTCTTTTTTTGTAGTGGTCTTATTAATTGAAGATTCCCCTCTGTTGTTTTTGAATGCTTTTACCAGTTGTTCCGTTTCGCGAACCGATAACCCTTCTGCAACTATTTTTTCATAAATGGCAATTTGATCTTTCTTTTTGTCAATATTGACCAAAGCCCTACCATGGCCCATTGAAACAAATCCGTCTCGCATACCGGTTTGAATAATGGGATCCAATTTGAGAAGACGCATATAATTTGTGATAGTCGAACGTTTTTTTCCTACACGCTCACTTAATTTTTCTTGTGTAATCTGAATTTCGTCGGTAAGTCTTTGATATGAAAGCGCAATTTCTATTGGGTCTAAATCTTGACGTTGAATATTTTCGACCAAGGCCATTTCTAAAGACTCCTGATCATTGGCAATTCTTATATACGCGGGTATGGTTTCTAGGCCAACTAATTTTGAGGCTCTAAATCTTCTTTCCCCAGAAACTAATTGAAACTTATTAAAATCTAACTTTCTGACTGTAATAGGTTGAATGATGCCCAATTCACGAATGGAGCTGGCCAATTCTTCGAGTGTTTCATCATTAAAATTAGAACGTGGCTGAAAAGGGTTTACCTCTATAGAATTGATATCCAATTCTACCACATTGCCAATTACTTTATCCGCGTTTTTATCGGATACGGACTGAATATCATTGTCCGGGTCTTTTAAAAGAGCGGACAAGCCTCTGCCAAGAGCTTGTTTTTTTGTTGCTTTCGCCATTTAAACTTTCTCCTTGTTTTTACTCAATATCTCATTGGCCAAGTTCAAGTAGTTAGATGCCCCTTTACTGCTGGCATCGTACTTTATAATACTTTCACCATAACTTGGCGCTTCACTCAATTTTACATTTCGCTGAATGATGGTATCAAAGACCATATTGGCAAAATGCTTCTTTACTTCTTCTACGACTTGATTTGATAACCGCAAGCGAGAATCATACATAGTTAGTAACATACCCTCAATATCTAAATCCGCATTATGTATTTTTTGCACACTTTTTACCGTATTTAATAGTTTTCCTAGGCCTTCTAAAGCATAGTATTCACATTGAATAGGTATCATTACGGAATCTGCTGCCGTCAAGGCATTCAGGGTAAGTAGACCTAAAGAAGGTGCACAATCTATTAAAATATAATCATATGAATCACGAAGGTCTTTTATGGCCTCTTTCATCATATATTCTCGGTTATCTTTATCTACCAATTCAATCTCAATGGCAACCAAATCGATATGTGAAGGAATTAAATCAACATTAGGAGAATTGGTTGTAACTATTGTTTCTGAAGCCTCAAGGGTGTGCTCCAATAACTGGTAAGTACCACTTTCAACACTATCAACATCAATACCAAGTCCTGATGTTGCGTTGGCTTGAGGGTCAGCATCAATTAAAAGCACTTTTTTTTCTAAAACACCTAGTGACGCAGCTAAGTTAACCGTGGTGGTGGTTTTACCAACCCCACCTTTTTGGTTTGCAATAGCAATAATTTTACCCATTAGTTAAGTAAGTTAGGGGTTAAAAATACAATTATTTAGCGTGCCAAAAAATGTATTTTGTTAACACCAAGTGAATAAACAGCAAGTATGACGTTAAAGAAAGTTAAACAAATGATTATTAATGGCACACAAGTTTTTTGAGCCTTAAAACGCGCAGTTTTAGCCTTGATTAAATTAGTCGTTCTTAGTTTTTAAACTGTCTTCATATTCAATAAGAAAAATTTCCTCATTATCTTTCTTCATGTAATATTTTTCCCTCGCGAATTTTTCTAACTCCTCAGGGGTAGATAGTTCTTTGAGTACTTTCTTATCTTTTGTAATTTCATTTTGCAGAAACTCTTTTTGTTGTTCGAGCTTCTTAATCTCTCCTTGTAATTCTAAATGAATAAGTAATGAATTGGTATCGAAAAAAACCATCCAAATAACAAATATGGTAAGTACCAATACATACATATTGGTAAGTAGTTTGAACCATTTTTTTTGTTTTAACGCGGCAAAACCCATAAATCAATTTAGTTTGTCATTGATAATAGTCTTTACGATATCGACAGCTACTGTATTGTAGTGATTATTTGGTATAATGATGTCGGCAAACTCTTTTGAGGGTTCGATAAACTGATTATGCATTGGTTTTACTGCAGTTTGATAGCGATGTAAAACCTTTTCTAGATTATGGCCACGTTCTTTTATGTCACGTTGTAACCTTCTAATTAGTCGCTCGTCAGAATCGGCGTGAACGAAAATTTTAATGTCGAACAACTCTCGTATTTTAGGGTTGCTTAAAACAAGGATGCCTTCAACAATCATTACTTTTCTTGGCTCCGTAAGAATAGTCTTTTCTAATCGGGTTTCTTCAACAAAGGAATAAACCGGTTTTTGAATCGATTTATTTTGCTTTAATTGATTTAGATGTTCAATCAAAAGTTCAAAATCAATTGAATTCGGATGGTCAAAATTCACTTGACTTCGCTCTTCTTTCGTCATATGTGATAAATCATTGTAATACGAATCTTGAGAGATTACCCCAACGACGTTATCGGGTAATTCATTTACAATTTGATTTACAACAGTGGTCTTACCGCATCCTGTTCCGCCAGCTATACCAATTATAAGCATTCAAAAGAAGTTTGTTCAAAAGTAATAATTTGAATGTAGACAGACTTCTTGTTCCAACAAATAATAAACAAACAATTTAGGGACAAATACATGCATTTACAACGTTTGATTGGGTATCATATAACTACTTTTGCCGAATGCAATCTGAAAACCAAAAACCTAATTTTGAATTTGTAGCTCTTATGGCGTCTTTGATGTCAATAGTTGCTTTGGCAATTGATGCCCTATTGCCCGCAATTTCTGATATAGGAATTGCCATTAAAAGCAAAGACCCAACGGTGAATCAACTGTTGATTACCATGATTTTTTTAGGTTTGGGAATCGGCCAGTTATTTTTTGGACCACTTTCAGATTCCTATGGTAGAAAGCCAATTGTATATCTGGGTTTCATTGTATTTGCCATTGCTAGCGTTATCTGTTTATTTGCTCCAAATATTGAAATAATGGTAGTGGGGCGTATTTTTCAGGGTATCGGTCTTTCGGCACCACGAACAATTACGATATCGATTATTCGAGATTCATATAAAGGTGATTACATGGCAAAAGTCATGTCTTTTGTTGTGGCGTTTTTTATTCTTATCCCAGTTGTGGCACCTGCCATCGGAAAACTTATCTTAGATGAATTTGGGTGGGAAGCTATTTTTTATGTCCAACTATTTTTTGGGTTGTTAGTGGCCATCTGGTTTTGGAAAAGGCAGAAAGAAACCCTCAAACGAGAATATAAAATTCCTTTTTCGGTTCGTGTTTTTATAGATGGTACAAAAGAGTTTTTGAAGTACAAAGAGACCATCGCTTTTACTATGATTTCTGGATTGGTAACTGGTGCTTTTTTAGTCTATTTAAGTGCTTCACAACATATTTTTGAGAATCAATATGAGCTAAAAGAAGCATTTCCGTATATCTTCGCTGGGTTGGCAGTTTCTATCGGTCTGTCTACCTTTCTAAACGGAACTTTAGTGCTCCGTTTCGGTATGCGTAAGCTATCCTTTATGGCGCTTTGTACGTTTTGCATCATTGCATTGCTCTATGTTATAATTTTTTGGGGGACCCCCAACCCGAGTATCTATATTTTAGTGACTTTTCTTTTTGCGCAGTTTTTCTGTTTAGGTTTTATGTGGGGCAACTTTCGTTCCATAGCCATGGAACCTATCGGCCATATTGCCGGTATTGGCGCAGCAATAAATGGTTTTGTCTCTACCTTGCTATCTATACCCATTGCAACCTTGATCGGTTATTTTGTAGATGACACGGTTTGGCCGATGTTTTTAGGATTGGCGTTGTGTGGATTAGGGTCTTTTATAATTTTTATGATATCAAAAAAATTAAAACCCAGTTAATCATTTAGAGGGAAAGAAAACTACACCACTACAAGAATCGTTTGATGCCCCTGTTACCGAAGACAATACATTAGTTTTGTCTTCCATTTTTAAAACACCCATTAGGCCAAAAACCAACGCCTCTTTAAAATTAATGAGTTGTTTTGATGGAATAATCACTTCAGTATGGGGAAGTAATTTTTCACGAAGTGTTTCAATAAAAAAGTCGTTTAAGGCACCCCCACCGCAAACCAATAAGGTATTGACCTTCTTTTCCATATTTTCAGTGATAGCCAAGGCTATTTTGGAGGTATTATGCTGTATAAAAGTGTGCAACAAGTCTTCGATACTAGCCTTGGATTCCTCAATTAAAGGGATTATCTCTTTACTAAACCATTCATATCCAGTAGATTTTGGGAATGGAAGTTTATAGTATTCTAGTTTATCTAATTGAGAATGAAGACCTTCATTAAGCTCTCCAGAGGCAGCTAACGTACCACCTTTATCATATTCCAGGTTTGTTTTTTGCGTAATGTAATTCAGCGGCATGTTGGCTAGGCCGATATCGTAGGCTACTCGTTTTCCATCTTTTTGAAATGAAATATTACTAATACCGCCTAGATTGAGGCAGAAATCATAGTCGCTGAACAACAGTTCATCACCTATCGGAACCAACGGCGCTCCTTGACCTCCTAGTTTCACATCTAAAGATCTAAAATCGCAAACCACTTTTTGTCTCGAACTGTTGGCAAGCTCTTGCCCATTTCCGAGTTGAAAGGTGTATTCTTCTTCCGGTCTATGATGTGAAGTATGTCCATGACTGGCTATAAAATCAACATCTAAATTGTTCTTCTGAATGAATGCCTTTGCTTGCTCGCCCAGCCATATACCATAAGCTTTATCTAAATCTTCGTGTGCTGAATCTGAAAGATATATCGCATTTTTAAGCTGCAATTTCCAAGCTGGGGAATAGGAAATAGTTTCGGCATCTAGAATTTTGAAGCTCCAAAAAGTCTCAGTTTCTTGCCAAATATGACAATAAGCAATGTCTAAACCATCTAATGAGGTTCCGGACATTAAACCAAGCACCTTATAAATCGTATTCATTGTATTAAAGACTTTTCTTTAATTCTAAAATACGTTGATAACTTTCATCAATTCGTTCCTCAGAAACTTTACCATCCTCAACCAATTTTAAAATATGATTAATTGCTCTTTTCGCAATCTCCGGTTCAAAAGGAATTTCAACACAATCCGATATATTTTCCGCACATGGGGCCGCGTTATTCGAAAACAATAACATATCTACACCGGCAAGAATCGCTTTTTCAATAGCTGTTTCAAAGTCGTAAAAATTGGAAATTGCTCGCATTTGCATATCATCTGAAATGATTACCCCTTTAAATCCGAAATCTTTTCGCAGAAGGTTATCAATAATTTTCGGAGATAGTGTAGCGGGTAGGGTATCTAAGTTTTCATTATATACATGTGAGGTCATTATAAAATTGATATCCTTATCACTTACCAGTGTTTTAAATGGAATTAGTTCTTTTTCTGACCAGGTATGGGTTACATCTGCCAAACCTTTGTGCGAATCTTTATCTGAACTTCCATGACCAGGAAAATGCTTTGGAACACAAATGATATTTTCTTTTGCATGTTCTTGTATGAACACTCTAGCGTTAGAGATTACAAGATTCAAACTATCTGAAAAACTGCGCTCTCTGGCCCCAATTATTGGATTTAACGGATTAACGTTGATATCGATTACAGGGCCAAAATTCATGTTTATCCCTAATTCGGATAATTCTGAAGCCATGTTAGCTGCCCACAGTCTTGTAGAATCTAAATTATTTAGGTTGCCAATAGCCTGGTGTGACTTGTGATACTGGAAACCATCCTTGATGCTTAACCTAGTTACAAAACCACCTTCTTCGTCTATTGCAATCAGCAATTTACTGGTATTAATTGCCTGCAAATCGGTATTGAGATTTTTTAATTGAGATGGAGCAATTACGTTTCGTTTTACCGATTCTTTAGAGGGTAAGTCCCTACTGTAAAGTACAACTCCCCCAATATGATATTCGGCAACCATTTTATATATGGGGTCGCTCTTAGTAAGCTCGGTTCCTCTAAACCCAACCATTATCATTTGCCCAACTTTCTCTTCCAGCGTAATATTTGAATTGGACTGAATACTTTCTTTTTTTTCAACACAAGAAAATAAAAATAAAAGCAAAATGGATACGAATATTGGGGTACGGTTCATTTTAAAAGTTTGGCTAAAAATATAACTTTTAGTTGAAGTGATAACGCACAAAACCCTCCATAGCTTCATATTCTGCCATGCCCAAAGCATTATATTTATGGGCTGTTTCTTTATTACGTTGCTCTGCCCGCTGCCAAAACTCACGCTCATCGTTCCCTGGAAACATAGCTGCATCTTTTTGCGACTGGTGCTTAAAAATGGCGCTTATTTTTCTTGCCATGTCTTTAGGTCCGATAGGCACGGTCATTTCCATATCGGAAATATCCCATTCTTGCCATGCCCCGCGATAAAGCCAAACATAGCAATCCTTAATCCAGTCCACTTTATCTTCTACTAATCTATCCAAAGCTTTAAAGATAACTTGTAAACAAACCCTATGTGTGCCGTGCGGATCTGATAAATCACCTGCAGCAAAGATTTGATGTGGTTGTATTTGATTGAGCAAATCGTAGGTGATTTTAATATCTTCTTCAGAATGTGGTTTTTTCTTGACCGCTCCGGTTTCATAAAAAGGCAAGTTCAGAAAATGGGCGTTTTCTTCAGGAACACCGCAGTAGCGACATGCTGCCAGTGCTTCTCCTTTTCGTATCAAACCTTTGAACTCCTGTATTTCGGGGCTGTCAATTTGCCCTGGTGACTTATTACTTAAAAACTGACGCACATTTCTAAAACGTTCTTGCAACTGTTTATCGTCTTTTTCTATACCCGTGGCAAAATCTAAAAAACGAATCACTTCATCATCAAAGACCGCAATGTTGCCCGAGGTCTGATATGCAACATGCACCTCATGTTTTTGGTCCACTAAACGCAAGAGCGTGCCGCCCATTGAAATAACGTCATCGTCAGGGTGTGGACTAAAAATTAAAGAGCGTTTTTGGTGTGGTAATTCACGCTCTGGGCGTTGACTATTGTCAGCATTTGGTTTGCCTCCCGGCCATCCGGTTATGGTTCGCTGTAATTGGTTGAAGACCTTCAGGTTTATCTGTTCTGCCGAACCTATTTCTGCAACTAGACTGCCCATTCCGTATTCGTTATAATCCTCATTGGTAAGTTTTAGAATGGCTTTCCCTAGTTTTTCCGATAACCAAATTGCAGCTTTTTTGATAAGCTTCTCATTCCATTCACAATCGCCAACTAACCACGGTGTCTTTACTCTGGTAAGAAAAGACGCAGAAGCTTCATCTAAAATAAAATCACAGTTGTTATGGTGTTGTAAAAAAGTAGCCGGCACAGATTCACGTATTTCACCTTCAACAGCTTCTTGTACAATTTGGGCCTTTCCCTCGCCCCAAGCCATTAAGATAATACGCTTTGCGTTCATAATGGTGCCGACCCCCATGGTCAAGGCCCTTGAGGGCACGTTTTCTTGACCAAAGAAATCACTGGCAGCGTCTAGTTTTGTGACACGGTCTAATCTAACCAGTCTAGTTTTACTATGCATCGAAGAACCTGGTTCATTAAAACCAATATGACCTGTCCTTCCAATCCCCAAAATCTGAATATCCAATCCTCCAGCATTAAGGATTTTCTTCTCATAATTTTCGCAATATGTCTTTACCTCTTCTTTTGATACCGTACCGTCAGGAATATTTGCATTTTCTTTTTTAATATCAATATGGTCGAACAGATGCTCATTCATAAATCGTACATAGCTATGAATAGAATCGGGTTGCATGGGGTAATACTCGTCCAAATTAAAACAAATGACATTTTTAAAACTTAAACCTTCTTTACGATGAAACTTTACAAGAAAATCATAAACCTTAGTTGGGGTAGAACCTGTTGCCAAACCTAGAACAGCCATTTTACCTTGTTTTTGTCGTTGTCTGATTAATGATGCTATCTCTTGTGCCACATAAAGCGATGCATTTTCTGAATTACTATGCATCAGTGTATTTACTTTTTCAAACTTTTTTTGCTTTTCATTGGGTTTGACTACTGGATCTTTAGATGAGGTCTTTTGTGCCATTTTTTGATGTTTTTGAAATTGAAAACAGCACAAAATTACATAATTTTTCTATATTTTGCTGTTTTAGGTCATTTTATTTGCTGTTTTTTACTGTTTTAAAGAAATTTATAGCGTATATCAGGATAAAAACAGCATGTAATTCAAATTACTATCTTTGACTTTTAATTCTTATTTGGGATAAATGCTAAAGGAAGAACGTCAACGGGTTATCCTTAATGAAGTTGAACTTCATAATCGTGTGCAGTTAATCGATATTGCAGAAAAGCTCAATGTTTCTATTGATACTGTGAGAAGAGATGTAAAGGAGTTGGATGCAGAAAGTCGACTTAGAAAAGTTCATGGCGGCGCAATTTCTTTAGGCTTTGCTGCCTACAGTCCCAAAAGAAACAGTGTTTATGCCTTAGATGAAAAAATTGTTATTGCTGAAAAAGCAGCTACACTCTTAAAAGAGAACAGTGTAGTTCTAATTGATGGAGGAACTACTTGTTTAGAATTAGCCCGACTTTTACCGCCAAAGTTAAAATTAACCTGTTTTACTCTAAGCCTACAAGTTGCCATGGAGTTGCTGAACAAGCCAAATGTTGAAATAATTTTTATTGGAGGAAAACTGTCTTCTGATGCACAAATAAGCTATGGAGGTAACACAATAAATAATTTGGCAGAGATAAAAGTGGACTATAGCTTTATCGGTACTGGCTATGTGGATACCGAATTTGGACTTACAGAATTTGATTGGGATATCGTACAGACCAAGAAAGCGGTTATCAAAGCTTCAAAAAAGACCGTTTTACTTTGCATATCTGAGAAATTGGACTCTCAACATCGATTTAAGACATGTTCTTTAAATTTAATTGATACAATGGTTACTGAATTAGAACCAGATCATTTATTATTGAAAAATTTTAGGAACCAAGACATACAGCTTTTATAATATGGGTGAATACCAAAAGATAACAGAAAGCGCTTCTTTATATGATAATCTTGAAAGCATGAATTCGGAAGATCTATTGCAAAAGATAAATCAGGAAGATAAAAAAGTGGCTGATGCCGTACAAGATGTCATACCTCAAATCACCAAATTGGTAGACGCTTTGGTAGTACGTTTTGAAAAAGGGGGGAGGCTTTTCTACATAGGCGCCGGTACTAGTGGTCGATTGGGCATTTTAGATGCTTCTGAAATTCCACCGACCTTTGGTATGCCGCATGACAAGGTGATTGGTATCATTGCTGGTGGTGACGGAGCAATTAGAAAAGCGGTTGAATTCGCAGAAGATAACACTTTACAAGCTTGGAAAGATCTTCAAAAGTTTGATATAAATGAAAATGACACCTTGGTCGGGATAGCTGCATCTGGCACGACACCCTATGTTTTAGGAGGGATTAAAGATGCCAAAGCAAACGGATTGTTAACGGCAGGTATTACCAATAATCCTGGGTCACCTCTGGCCAACGACACTGACATACCAATTGCTATAAATGTTGGCCCTGAGTTCGTTACAGGTAGTACAAGAATGAAAAGCGGGACTAGTCAAAAACTAGTCTTAAATATGATTTCTACCGCCTTAATGATTAAAATAGGTAGGGTTGAAGGAAATAAGATGGTAGATATGCAGTTGAGCAATAATAAGCTCGTAGATAGAGGCACCCGGTACTTGGTAGAGGCTTTGAATATGCCTTATAAAGATGCTGAAAAAGCATTGAAAAAGCATGGTTCTGTGAGAGCAGCAATTGCAGCAATTGGTTAATGCTTAGTTCTTATTTTTGCAACAGCCTCTTTTGTGACGCTCTTTTTGTTTTTATTGCCCCACGAGTTTTGAATGAAGTTCATTACATTAGCAACTTCAAGGTCGGATAGTTTTACTGCTTTCATTTTACGGTTATAGTTAACCCCATTTACAGTGATTTCCCCTTTTAGACCGAATAAAATACCGCGTATACTTGATTCTTGATTGTTTGTTAAGTAATCAGAATTTGCTAAGGGCGGAATACGTTTTTCTTTCCCTAAACCACTTTTTCCATGGCAGGTGGCGCATTTTCTGAGGTATATTTTTTCGCCTAAGACCACGCTATTTTTTAAACTCGATTGTGCGTAAAGATGTGAACATCCAAATAATAATAGAACCAATAACAGTTTCATTGATTTTTCGGGATAAGCTTGTAAATACCTTTTCCTTCAACACTCACATAGATAAAACCATCAGGCCCTTGTCTTACGTTTCTGACCCTTCCCAAACCATCTAGCAACTTTTCTCTATAGACTACCTTGTTGTTTCTTAGTTCCAACCTTTCCAAATATTGAAAGGCCAAAGAACCGACCAATAGGCTTCCTTTCCAACCTTTGTATTTTTCAGATGTTACAAATGTCATACCGCTCGGGGCTATGGATGGGGTCCATTGGTACAGTGGTTGTTCCATTCCGGGTCTAGAGGTCTCATCTGTTATTTTTGTCCCAACGTAGTTGATTCCGTAGGTAATAATTGGCCAACCATAATTTCTACCTTTTTTGATAATATTTATTTCATCACCACCCCTAGGGCCGTGTTCGTGGTTCCAAATGTCTCCGGTTATAGGATTTTTAACCAAGCCTTGCGGATTTCGGTGCCCATAACTGTAAATAGCTTTTTTTGCCCCCTTTTCGCCTATGAATGGATTGTCGTTTGGAATTCGACCATCATCATGAATTCGGTATATTTTGCCGCCGTCTCTGGTAATATCCTGAGGGTTTACATCCCTGTTGCCCCTGTCCCCAATTGAAAAATAGAGAAAACCGGCATCATCAAACTCTAGCCGAGAGCCCCAATGCTGCCCTTTAGTAGTATTGGGTACTCCTTTATAGAGTATTTCTTTAGCAACCAGTTCATTGTTTTTTAGCTTGGCACGCATGATGGCTGTATTTCCACCATTCCCATCGCCATCAGATGAAGAATACGAAAAGTAGATCCATCCATTATTCTCATAATCTGGATGTAGTTCAATATCTAAAAATCCACCTTGACCACGCTCGTAAATATTCGGTAACCCCTGAATTTGTGTCTTTTCTCCATCTTTAACCAAAATGAGCTTTCCACTCTTTTCTGTGATTAAAATGCTATTTTTTGAAGGAAATACCATACCCCATGGGTTTTGTATTCCTTCAATGATTAATTCCTCTGAAAATGAGTTAGTTACGGGGTTTTTAATGGTTTTATCCGTTGTCTGAGCACAAGATTGAGTGAGCAGTACAACGAAAAAATAGAGACAAATTGGGTGGTTTTTCATAATTTTAACGTTCTATGGATACTTTTTATAGTTAAAACGTAGTTATAAAGGTACCAAACTAGTGACTAATTGTATAAAATAGATTTTATTGTTTAGAAAATTATAAACTAAGAATGTAAGATCCCAAATCTAACTATTCTACCTTAACCTAAATTGACCTATGCTGCCCCAAACCACAAGGCGTCTTTTGTATGCCGTGCTATTGATACTGTTATCGGTAGGCACCATTTCTGCGGTTGCAAAAAACAATATCCCCACATTTTTTGATGCATTAACTTCTAAAGTTGAAAAAACTGAAGAACAGTCTGTAGCATTAGAGAGAGCTACAACTTATTATAAGTCTGAAGTTAGTACTGCGTCTGCTCCAATGTTTACTACTATTGTTCAAGGAGCTGATGAAGAAGTAGCCTGTAGTAACAATGGTTTTACCATAGCCCGTTTTAACTTATGTGGTGATTCAGATGATAGAACGATATCACTTTCAGGAGGACCTTATGGTTCGGTAGAATGGCAAATTTTAGGAGGTTCGTGTTCACCTGATATCAATGAAGATTGCCCGAATACAACGACCTCTTGTTATTCAACCGTTAGCACATCTCAAACTTTTAATATCGATGCAAGTTCGATTCCTGCTGCTTCTGGCGCAGAGTTTCGAGTTATTGCCGACGGAGCACAATACTTTTTTAAAGTGAAGAAAAGTACTATTACCCAAACTCATGTTAAAAGAGATTTTATTTGCGGAGTAGACGGACGAATACAGATAACAAACCTTTCTAGTTCATACGAATACAGTATTGATGGAGGCGCCAATTGGCAGACTTCACCAATATTTGATGGTTTAGCTCCCGCCACCTACAATATTACAGCACGTTTACAGAATACACCCAACACTTGTGAATACCCGTATGACCCAATAGTTATTGAACAGTTGGATATTAGTATGGACGTCGAGTTCGTTGATGCACAATGTTTTGGAGATACAGGTAGTATTACGGTAATGGTTAATGATGTGCCAGGCCCTTATAAGTATACCTTATTAGACGAAAATGGGGTTCCTCAAGAATTCACCACCTTCATTACGACCAATCCATATACTTTTAGTGCTGTTGGTTTTGGCACTTATAGTGTACAGGTTGAAACTCAACAATGTATGGGTGACCCTGGAAATGGAATACCGCCACCTAGGCAAAATTTAGATATTAATGGCAATCCTATCAGTATTGGTGATGGTATAACGCCATTATCGGCTTCAACCGAGGTTAACGAAAGTTTAAGCGCTGAACCTTCATGCGGAGCGACGAGTGTAGCTATAATTGTTCGGGCATCTGGTGGTTCTGCTCCATATACGTTCACTGTAAGTGATGGTGGTACTTCTGCAGGATCCTTTACAACTGAGACGACATATACCGTAAACACTGCGGGTAGTTATGATTTCGAAATCACTGACGCTAATGGTTGTACCATAGATGCTTCCGCAAATGTTGTTGAACTAACCCCACCTGATGTTACTGCTAGTGGAATAGACGGCACTTGTACTAACGGAGGTGCTAAATTGGATATTAACGTAGTTGATGGAAAAGGATATAATCTATCATTTAGGGCTACCCCAACAGACCCTTGGAGTACTGATCCTTTATTGACTGTTCCTGCAGGTACGTATGCAAATATTGAAGTAAGATACCAACAAGGTAGTTTCGATTGTATTTATACGATACCGACTTCTGTAACCGTGAATTCCGTAGGTACAATTAGCGGTAACGCAGTTAAAATAGCTGATAGAACTTGTGATGGAAGTGGTGGAACAGTAGGTGGAATAATTGAGTTTCAAGGTCCTTTTTCAGGAGGCTCCGGTAGTGGTTATACGTTTAGTATTTCTGGTGATAGCCCATCGAACTTTACAACCCAAACGCTTTACAATAATTTAGCCCCGGGTACGTACACGCCAATAATTAGAGATGGTGGGGGCTGCCGCTTAGAGTTGACACCGATTACAATATTAGATATTGATCCTCCAACGGCGTTGGCTTTCGTGCAAAGTGATACCAACTGTTCGGCCGGAACATCTGATGTGCAGCTAACGGCAACAAGCACGAATCCTATTGTGAGATATGAAATTATAAGCCCAGCTTATTTGGATAATGGAACAAACGATACGTTTGATGATATAAATGTGAACACTGCCTATGAATTTAGGGTAACAGATGACCAAGGTTGTACCTATACGGACAGTTTCACACCAGCTGTAATCAGTTCTATCCGCGCTAGGGTTAAATCTGGCGGAGATTTAAATGTTTGCACCGGGGCGGCTGATGGTGATGGTACTTTTATCATCGACGGTTTTGCGAATAATTATACCTTTAATATTGATGGTGGTACCGAGAGTGCCCCCCAAAGTGATTTGGAGGTTGATTTAAATGGCTTGGCCGCCGGCAGCTACGTAATTACCGTAACTGATGCTGATACAGGTTGTCAAGATATGGCAACACTAACGGTTCAAGAGCCTACAACTCCCTTAACGCTAACAGGTAATGTAACACCAATGAGTTGTGCAAATGGCAATATTGGTCGAGTTATTGCTAGTGCAACAGGTGGTTGGGGAAGCTATAATTATACATTGACTTACCCATTAGGAACTGTTGTTGGACCGCAATCTGGAGTTACTTTTGGAGGTTTAACCGAAACAGGTACCTATACTTTGGATGTTGAGGATGCTGAAGGATGTGCGGATACATTTACATTTGATTTAACTCCTTTAGATGCCCCCGTAATAGATTATGATGCAACAGCTTCAGATTTATGTTTTGAACCAGTAGCAGGAGCTACTCTTGGTGTACAAGTAACTACTGATGGTACTGCCGGTGCACCTTATGAATATCGAATAAATGGAGGAGCGTGGCAACCAAGTCCAGTTTTTTCAGGACTTTCTCCTGGTAATTACATTGTTGAGGTAAGAGATGCTAATAATTGTGGTGATACGATAAGCCTTAGTGTAAATCCTCAACTGCGGGTAAGTGCGAGTTTAGTGGCAGAAATACCTTGTGGAGGAGGAGATGGTACAATTCAAGTACAAGTGAATGGAGGTTATACAACCGGGGCTGGAATAAAACAATATGAAGTAAGTGCTGATAACGGTGCCACATTTGGAACGCCCATTCCATTGACCGCAACAAGTTTTACTTATGATACGAATGCACCCGGAACATATATTTTTAGAGTTACTGATAACGAAGGATGTGTTGCTGAGTCCAATCCGTTTGTACTAGAACCACCCGTCAATATTGATCCTGCTTCAGCAGAAGTTTTTCCACCGGTTTGTGGAGAGACAAACAGTGGTAGGGCTATTATTACCCCAGATGCTACAAGTGGCGTAGCACCGTATGAAATCAGTTTTGATGGTGGCGCTTTTTCAAGTCAAACAAACTTTTCAAATTTAAATCAAGGGCAGACTTACAGCTATATAGTAAGAGATGCAAGAGGGTGTGAAACGATACCTCAAAATTTAACCATTCCGAATGCAGGAACTGCTCCTGATGCCACCGTTGGCGTTATTGATGCAGTCTGTAATGCTGCCACGGATGTTATTGGAGGACAGATAGATGTTACCGCGGTAACCGGTGGCTCACCAGACTTCACCTATGTATTACAAGATCAGTTTGGGGTAGAAATAGAAAGAATAGGACCGACATCTAGCACAACGCCCAGCTTTACAAATGTTCCTGTTGGTTCATATACTGTTTTTACCATTGATAGAAACGGTTGTATCGACCAAGATCAAGTAACGGTTGATGATGGCGATTTAGATGTTATACCAGATGCGATAACTCCAATAACATGTGACCCAGGTGGTTTTACAAATACGGTTACCATTGTCGGCGGTGTTGGGCCATTCGATATCAGATTGGTTACTGATCCGCCTAGTACTTTTGTTCCGGTTAATCTTCCCCCCGATAGGCATACTTTTACTGGATTGCAATATGGGGTATCTTATACAGTAGAGGTTTTTGATAATGGCACGGGTTGTACACATATAGAAACTATAGACCCAATTGACGGACCTTCACCACTTGATGTTACCGCGGTTTCAACTCCTGGTTTCTGTGATGCTTCACGAAATGGACAATTGGAATATACCATTACTGGGTTTGCCCCCGGTGATGATTTACTGATTGAAGTTTATAATGTAGATGACGGTAGTCTGTTAACTTCTGAGAACCCGACAAATGTGACCACCATTCCATATGTAAATACTTTTGATACGCTGCCAGGCAATTATCAGGTGATTGTGACCAACCAAACCGATAATTGTAATGATGGAGCTTTAGTAACAATTGATAGAAATTTACCTGCTATATTTATCTTATCCGAAGAGCCTGCGAACTGTAATGCAGACGGACAGATAACCGTAGTTGGTTCTGGCGGGGCCGGTGGACCATATGAATTTGCCTTTGGTGCGACAGGTTTTGATCCAACAGGTTTATATTCGAGCACTACAACATATACCGGAGCGGCAGGAAGCTATGATATTTACGTTAGAGATGCTGCCGGTTGTACTTCATTTGATATCGCAACCATAATTCAGCAGCAGGCTGCCCCTGTACTTAATACTCCAGTGGTAGACAACCAATGCGATGTAACCGCAACAGTCTTCCAAATTACTGTTAGTACACCAAATACAACGGATACCCCTCGTTTCACAATTAACGGTACAACCCAACTTGGTACTTTAAACGGAGCGGTTTATGAGGCAACATTTACGGTCAATACGCCAGGAGATTATAATGTGTTTTTAGAAGATGCCGACGGATGTTCAAGTACCGGTATCGCCCAAGTATTTGAATTTTTATCCGCATCGGGCGGTTTTTCGGTAGAACCTTCTTGTAATAATACAGACGGTACAATAACAGTTACCACAAATGGTGGTAGTGGTAACTTTACCTATGAATTAAGAGATGGTGCAAGCAATCCGACCGGAAATACAACGGGAGCCATAACGGGTATTTTTACTGGTGTAGGTCCTGGAGATTATGAAGTTATGGTAACCGATGATATTGCTAACGACGGAAGTATATTTTGTCCGTTTTTAGTAGACGGAATTACTTTGGAGGCAGCGACACCTCCAGTTATTGCCTCAATCATTGAAGAAGATATTACCTGTAATGGCGATGATAACGGAAGTATTGATGTTATTCTTGCTGCTGGAACCGATGTTGATAATCCTATTACATACACTTTATATGAAACTGGTACAGCAACTGTTGTACAGCAGAATAATTCAGGGTCATTCTCAGGTTTGGTGCCCGATAGCTATGATGTAGAAATAGTTACGGCAAGAAATTGCGCTACAAGACAAAATAACATCGAAATAGAAGAGCCACCTACATTTTCTATTACAGCAAGTGCTCCAGATTTCAATTGCGAGCCAGGTACAAATACCTATAGTTCTACCATTATTACCGCCACCATAGTAAATCCGGGTACGGCTACAGGCGGATACCAGTATAGTATTACTGGTTTTGAGAACTACCAGGCCAGTAATACATTTGAAATAATTGATAATGGTTCGCCACAGAACATTACGGTATATGCTATAGATGGCAATGGATGTCAAACGACTTTTACCTTGCCCACAATTAATCCGCCTACCGATGTAGTACCATCCTTAAGTGTAGAAAGTGTCTTGGATTGTGCTAATCCGGAAAGGGTTAGAATAGATGTTACGGGCACTACTAATTTTACCATTGTGACCAATTCGGTGACATCGGTAGCAAATGTAGATGTAGTTGGTGCATCATTTGGTTTTGTTGATTTACCTGATGCAGGAGATTATCTGATTGAGATTATTGATAATATCGGCGGTTGTACCTATCCGTTACCTAAGCATGAAGTTGAAAATCCAATTATACCTTCAATTCTAATTGCTGAAGCCCAACCCGTACGTTGTGCTGTGCCAGGTAATGATGGTGAAATGTCAATCGAAGTTACCGACTACACCGGAACATATGCTTATGAAGTATTCGCTGTAGATAATCTTGGAAACGAGACTACTACCGGTATAACAGGTAATTTAGATACAACTAATAATCCAGAAACAATAACAGGGCTTACAGGTGGTAATTTTGTAGTAAGAATAACTTCAACCCAAGATCCATTTTGTACTAATGTCAGTAATTTGACTACGATCAGAACGCCTAATGGACCTTTAGTACCCAGTGCCATAGAAATTGGAAATGTTAGTTGTGCCGATAATGCAGGTAAGATAGAGGCAAACTTGACTGGAGGTTGGGATGTTTCTCCATATGCATACCGCCTTTTATTGGATTCAGATAATGACACGACCTATGAAACCGAGGTATTCACTTGGGGTACGGTCAACGAATTTGAAAATTTAGCTAGTGGTAATTATCGTGTAGAATATAGAGATATCGAAAGTTGTGATGCCTTTTTTGATATTACTTTGGATGCGATCCTACCGATTCAAGCAGGTATACGCGAACCACAAGCTTTGGTATGTCCAGATGGTAATAATGCGGTTTTAGAAGCTTTTGACCCAACAACCGGTGATGTGCTGACTGCATTGGCCGGTGCCACTGGTGGAGTACCAGGTGCAGGTTACAAATATCAACTGATTTATTTAGGCAGTAATGATATCACCGATGAGATTTCACGTAGCGGATTGCAAGATTCACCAACTTTTACTGGAGCTGGAGGAGGTTTTATAAGTCAAGGATGGTATGCCATAGAGGTATCCTCGAGTTTCGGATGCGCCGGAGTAACCATTCCTTATTATGTTGATCCGCCGCCGCCGATTATTCCAAATTTAGTTCAGGTTCAAGCCCCGGGATGTGGTGGCCTAGGTCAGATGCGTTTGACCATCGAAAACCCAGAAGCAGGTTTTGAGTATGAATATAGACTCACAGATATTGCTGGCGGAAACATAGCCGATCCTTTTATTCGAATGGAAGATTCAGCAGGTAATGCTGCTACTTTTGTCATAATCGATGGCGGGCCAAGTTTCTATCAGTATGAGGTTAGAAAAATTAACGCTACCAATACCTGTGGAGTAATCAATTCAAACGGATTAACACTAGTTGATGCGCAGGATATTGATTTGGTCGTGAATCAACCAGATGATATTTCATGTGCTTCCGAAACCGATGGACGTATAGAATCTTTCTCTTCCGGAGGAGTAGGAAACAACACCTATACGCTTTATCTAGGTGACCCGGTGGATGCATTTAACCCGTCAGCATCAGCGACTATAGTAGCTTCTAATGATTTTGGTACTTTTGAGGGACTTTCAGATGCTACCAACTACTACCTTGCCGTTACCAGTGGAACTACATGTCAAGATATTGAAGGGCCTTACGCGGTAACAAGACCGGCCCCAATTGTTTTTCAGGCCAACGCTACTTCAATAAGCTGTAGTGGTGAAAATGATGGTACGATAACCGTTGAGGTTACTAGTGGCGGAGAAGGTTTGCTACAATTTGCAATTGGCCCCAATTTTAATGAATTTTTTAGTGACCCAGACAATCCTACTACATATACTTTTGAGGATTTGGAAGGTGACGCAAACGGAAGAGAATATACTGTCCTAATACAAGACTCTCAGGGTTGCTCTGAATTAACAACAGTGATGGTCTATGAACCAGATGAGCTACAGATTTCTTCGGTAGAGACTCCTGAAATTTGTCTTGGTTTTGCCGATGGAACAGCCCAGTTGACCATAACAGGAGGTACACCTTTTGTTGATGCCAATGGAGTGACATATTACGAAACGAGTTTAAACTCAAATGACGATGCCGATTTCGTGCGTAATGACAGTCTTCTCTTTGAGAACCTTTCAGGAGGTGAGACCTATGTGGTATTTGTGCGTGATGCGAATGGTTGTGCCGATAATATTGTAATACCTATTGAAATAGGGGTTGATATTATGGCAGAAGCTATTGTTGAATATGGCTGTGATGGAATTTTCCCGAATAGCACGGCGCGAGTAGAAATGCAAAATCAAGCTGCATTGGCAGAGGTATTATTTTCATTAGATGTCGATGATGTATCAGTAGCTTCTACTGAAAGAATGTGGGGTGATTTGCCGGCCGGTGACCATACCGTATATATCTATCATCCAAACGGTTGTACGACCATGGTAGAATTTACAATCGATTTCTATGAACCTTTGATGCTTGAAGTTCAAAAAACAGGTCCAGATGAAATTACGGCAATCGCCACTGGTGGTTTCGGCGGATACGAATATTTCTTCCAGGGCGAATCGATGGGATCGGATAATATATTTAACGTGAACATAGATACAACAATCAATGTTAGGGTTATTGATGAAAGAGGCTGTGTAGTTGAAATGGTCTTTCCTTTTGATTTTGATGGTATGGTAGATATACCTGGTTTCTTTACCCCGGATGGAGATGGTTTAAACGACTCGTGGTATCCAAGAAATCGCGAATTCTTCCCGAACATAGAGGTAATCATCTACGACCGTTATGGTAGGGTAGTGGCAACACTAGATCAAGTTGATAAGTGGGATGGAAATTATGACGGAGCACCATTACCTACAGGAGACTACTGGTATGTTGTTAATGCCAACGATAACGAAAAACAACAGTATGTAGGTCATTTCACATTATATAGATAATTCTTTAAATGAAGTAACAATACAAGGTTTTAAAATTACCGTTTAAGTGATATTTTATACATTTCATATAAAAACTTAACTGTTGTCTAATACTTTTGATTTATTTTGTAGGACAATACCTATAAATTAATTTAGCGACAATCTGCTTTAATGAAAAATAACTTATCCAAAGCCTCGCCTTCATTCTTGTTTGAAGAAAATACCAAAGTTTGTAAAGATTCATTGATTACACTTAATTTAATCCTCAATGGATTGGCTAGTGAAAAAAACCATATCAAATTAATTACCATACCCTTTTGATGAGTTATTCGCTTTGGCAAGGCACCGACCTTGATGAATTTTGTCATAAACAAGCATTAAGTTATTTTTTATTTCATCCTCAAAACGATTCTGAAGTTGCCCGAGAAGCGCTTTTTATTGAAATAAGGGAATTTCTTGCTGGGTTTTCGAAAGTATAGAAACCGAACTATTCTTTCTATAATTTTATCAATAAAGGTTTCACTTTAAATAGTTATTTTTGCCTTCTTAATTTTGGAAAGTGGCCACTTGATTTTATTCAAGATAAACTGCACCACAGTGCATTCGGGGTGAGTTTAAAAGCCGCAGCACTTAACTTTGTTAAGTGATATTTAATTTATTTCGGGATGTGGCGCAGTCCGGTTAGCGTACACGGCTGGGGGCCGTGTGGTCGCAGGTTCAAATCCTGTCATCCCGACTTGACTATTTTCATATAGTTGCAGAACGTTGCAAATCACCTGATTTGCAACGTTTTATGTTTTTAGGGGTATCAAATGAAACCCAAAGAAAGCATAAGAAAACACCGCGTTGGTGTCCTAATCGGGAATTGCAACCCATCTAATTTTTTGTACATTGAAGTAGCTTTAGAAGGTATTTTACTTTGTGTTTTTTACCATTTTATTTATGAACTAAAAGCTATGTATTATGTTGGAAAACAGTAGATTATCAGTTGTATTTGTCGTTAGAAAACTTACTTCAAAAACAGATACTATCAAGGTGTATGCTCGTGTTACCGTTGATGGTAAAAGAGCCGAATTCAGTTTAAATCGGGAATTGGCGGTGTCCCTTTGGGATGAAAAACGGAAGCGGGGCAAAGGCCATTCGAAGTATGTAATCTCCCTCAATAAGTACTTAGACCAAGTGTTTACAGGGCTTCACGAAGCCCATCGTCAACTTTTACAGGAAGATATTGACATAAGTTCAAAGGCGGTAAAAGCCCGATTCTTAAAAGAAGACGATCGGGGAAAGACGTTATTGGACTTAATTTCATACCATAACAGTACCATGTCAACGACCCTGAGACCAGGTACAATGAAAAACTATTATAGTAGTAAACGTTGCATTAAAAAATTTCTTAATGATGAACTTGGTATCGAGGATATACTCCTTAAGAAGCTCAATTATGGCTTTATTGTGGACTATGAACAGTATGTTAGGAAGTACAAACCGGCAACTCGAAATAATTGCACCAATAACGGTGCAATGAAACATATGGAACGCTTGAAAAAGATGTCAAGGCTGGCAGTTCGTTTAGAATGGTTGGACAAAGACCCTTTTATCAATTATAAATTGAAGTTCAAAAAAACGGAACGTCAGTTTTTAACGGAACGAGAAATAAGGCTAATCGAAGAGACTTCATTTCAAGTCCCCAGTTATCGCAAGATAAAAGACCTATTCATTTTTGCCTGTTACACGGGACTTTCCTATGTGGATGTTCGAGAATTAAAGGCTAACCATCTCGTAAAGGGTATGGATGGAAATGATTGGTTGTACACGAAGCGAACAAAAACAGATGAACCTTTAAAGATTCCCTTATTGCCCAAGGCAAAGGAAATCATAGAAAAGTATAAAGATGACCCAGACATCATTGCAAGTGAAAGACTACTGCCTATTTATACTAATCATATGATTAATCGTACGCTGAAAGATATTGCAGATGCTTGTGGTATTCGAAAGAGAGTGACATTCCACGTAGCACGGCATACATTTGCCACCGCTGTTACCCTATCCAATGGAGTGCCTATAGAAACGGTTTCTAAGTTATTAGGGCATACCAAACTTTCAACAACGCAAATTTATGCTAGGGTGGTTGAAAAGAAGGTTGGGGAGGATATGCAGAACCTGATGGCGACTATGAAACAAAAGAGATATAAGGCTGAGGAAGTTTCTTAGGTTGTTTTATAATGTGCAGCGTTATATAACTTGAGCTTTGATAAAAGAGAAAGTTGGTACCGCACTTTATGAAAAAGTTCTTCTAAATTATTCTTTTAAAAAGTAATGGAATACGGTTTTGCCGAACCCGCAGAGTGGGGAGGTGAAAGTGTATGGAATGGACAGTAGATTTATAGCACTCTAGTTTTTCATATATTATGATTAAATTTTTCGAATTATGAAATTGGATTTAAATGACTTTGACAAGGATGAACTTAAAAGGTATAATAGAATCAAAAATTTACAAGCCAAGGAACTGCAAGAAATAACACCACGGTGGGCCGTTGATGAACATGTTGACAAATGTTCACATCCAGATTTTCTGCCTAACAGCGATTATATAATGGTTAATCTAAACTTGCCTAAGTTAATCTCTTCATCACAATTTGGTGAACTCAATCCCTCAAAGTTAATAACTGATGATATAAACGATTGGAGGTATGTTGAAATAATAGAAAGATGGGGAAAAGGAAAGTTCATAGACCCACCAACCATTACACCCCATAATAAAACTAAACAAATCACTTACATTGATGGGCGCCACAGAACTATCGCTGCCTATCTTACTGGGGCGCAAACTATCCCAGTGGCAGTTCACAAGACTTTCCCTATTGAAAACTTGGATTACCTAAAATAGTTTGTCAAGTCCATTCTTATTTTTCGCAACTCGATTTACTTTTTTCGACCTGATTAGATTTCCATTATTGCTTCTTTGAGTTCCATTAAAACATGACAGCAATTTTGTCTCTCGAAATCAGTAAAGATATCCTCTGCAAGAAAGTGAAGCATAAAAATGGTTTTATCCAAGGTTTGGGTAAGAGATAGCAGGTCGCCCTCGTGACATTTTTCTATGTATTTTAGGATAGGGGATAGGTCAAGATTTTTGGACTCCATAATCTTTTACCTACTAGATACGATTGATTCAATAAAACAGTATCATATTTTCTTACAAATTGACTCTTTAAAACGAACATTTATCGATTTATTCTTTGTTTAGGTTAAAGCGAAAGCTTACCAGGAATCTCCAAAAAATTTCTTCTAAAAGCTTCCCTTAAAAAGGTAATGGCACACTTTATACACGACCCGAGGTAGGAGGGGAGTGGAATGTGTGTGGAATGAGTTGAATTTAACTCATTTAAAACTACGTATTTTCGCAACTAAAAACTTACCGAAATTTCCTATATTAAGGCTCTGTCCTTTGAGAATAAAAATCACCTAGCAATAATATTGATTTTGTGTAGCAGTACAATTATTGTACGTTAACCTAATTAGTTATTAGCTAACAAATTATTTTTATATGATTACTAAAATCGAAGCTGCTCTTAAAGAATGCAACGGTGATGTATTTGCCAATTTAAGTAGACAATATCTTGTTTATCGTTATTCTCACGTATTCCCGACAGGTTTTGTCTTAGGTAAGGAAAAGTCCAAAATTGGCACTCCAGATAATTTCATTCCGATAGATGACTACTTTATTTACAATGAGATTACTACAAAAGCGGATAATGTTATATCAAAATTAAAAGCAGACATTAAGCATTGTTTTGAACAGACTGATGTTCCTAAAAACAAGATTATAAAGATTATTTTGATTTGCAATTCAGTCATAGATTCATCCAATTACAATGTCTTAAAAGAACATCTTTCTACTTATTCGAAGGAAGCTAAACTTGAGGTATTGAGCTTAAAAAATTTTGCGAATCAAATATTCAAAAACTACCCTTCACTAGCTCGAAAGCTTGGATTACCAATTGATTCATGGCAAATCCTTGAAATGCCTGAGTTTATAGAAGAATATCAAAAATCAAAGTTTGCTACTACTCTCTCAAACAAGTTTTATAACAGAGAAATGGAGCTTTCCGAGGGGCTAGAAAGCCTCAATACAGAAGACTTCATACTTTTGACGGGTGCGGCAGGTACTGGAAAGACTAAGTTTGCGATAGAATTAGTACGCAGCTTTTTAACCCAGCATGAACATTACAACCCAAAGGTTATTCGTGCAAATGGTGTATTGAATCTTTGGGACGATCTGCAAACTTTCCTACTACCGGATGTTGATTATATCATATTAGTTGATGATGCCAATAGATTAAAATCAAACCTCGATTACCTAATCAACTTTAAAAACAAAAGGACTGGTGCGGGGCAGTTAAAAATAATTCTTACCATAAGGAACTACGTTCTTCATGAAATTGAGCATTTGCTTGACAAGCCAAAAACACTTTATTTCAAGGCTTTCCAAAGGGAAGAACTTAAAAAAATTCTTCAATCCAAGGATTTCAACATCAATGATCATTGGGCTGACAAAATTTGGGAGATTTCCAAAGGCAATCCAAGACTTGCAATAATGGCTGCCGAAGCGGGTAAAAATGGAGAACTGGAAAAGCTTAACAATCCTGCACAGATATTGCATGAGTATTTTTCTTCTGTTAGGGAAACTGTGGACAAATTTGAAGATGGAGAATTATTAAAGGTAATGGGTGTTTTAGCCCTCTTTAGAACTATAGATTTTTCTAATGTTGACCAAATAAAAGAGATTGAACATTACTTTGGAATAGATGGAGAAAAACTTCAAATTCATTTAAAAACTTTATTCAAAATTGAAATAGCCGATGAATTATTTAATGCATATAAAATAGCAGACCAAATTCTTGGTGAATACCTGATTTTTCTAATTTTCTTAAAAGAAAAAACAATCCCATTCACAAAGTTACTGGAGATTTATTTTCACAAAGACGCTGGATTTGGTCTCGGGTGGATTATGATTCAACAAATAAACAATTTCAACTTTCAAGAAGTTTTCAGTCTAGTTCAAAATGACATTAAGGAGGCTTGGAAAAATAGAGGAAGTAATAGAATTGCCTTGCCCTTTATCAAAGACTTCTACTACTTTATACCTATTGAGACACTTTCTTTCATTTCAGAAGTTATTGAAAAAGACCCGAAAATAGATTATTCAGGTTTTTCCCTCGAAATATGGAATAAAAATCACCTTAATTCCTATGGCGACAATCAGATTGACTTATTACTAAAATTTCAAAATTTAAAAAAAGAACACTTCAGACTCTCGTTGAATGTCTTATTTGAGTATTGCATAAGAACTGAACAACGATTTCAAAAATTCTTAAAGGCATGTGTACAAGGCCTTGTCATGTCTAAAAACTCGTTTTATAATGATTATTCAACACAGACTGAACTTTTTAGTTTTTTATTCAAAAAGCTAAAAGACAATGAGGTTTTCATCTCTAAAATCATTCTTTTTATTGCTCCTTCTTTTCTAAAAGATACTTTTAGGGCGACAACAAATTATGGAAAAGAAATAAGCATTGGAACTTATGCTGTTGTCCTTTCCGATGAACAAATAAAACTTAGAAATAATCTCTGGGAATTTATTTTTAGCAAGTATTCGAACGATTCATTAAAATCCAATGTACAAACGTGTATCCTAGAATACACACAAAACTTCAGTTATCATGAAAGAAACGAAGATATAATTCTTCATGATAGAGATTTGATACTAACCTTTTTTGATAATGAGTTAGACAAGGATGGTTTTGTGGATAACGTTCTAATCGAAAAATATATCGGTAAACTTCAATGGTTAGGGCTTAAAGTTGATAATGGACTTTTGAAAACGCTTAACAACTCAGCGTTTGTTCTCTATAATACCATCGCGGATGGGTCTTTTTCAAGAAAAGAGATTTATTTGGAATACGATAAATACGAAAAGTACCTCAACAACAAGTTTAAAGCTCTTTTGAGAGGGTGGGAATTAGAAAATTTGACAGGAATCTTTAATGATTATAGCATCATTTTTGACAATAGAGACTTTGTATCTAATGATTTTTATAAGGTAACAGAATCAGTCTCTAAATTACTGGTTTTTATGGGTAATAGGGATTTTGACCAGTTCCTAATATTGTATCAAAAGTTTGTCCGAAGTAAATATGACTCAAATATACCAAGGAAGTTCTTCACTAAGTTAAGGATGGGGTTTGAGAAGGTGGAAAAGTTTCGTGCTATTCTTAATAGCAGAGAGTTTATCTATGACTTACCAACTCTTCATGTCAATATTTCCAATACCAATCTAAGGCGAAAGGATTTCGACCATTTCTTAACGTATTTGGGGAGCAATCGGATTAAGAACTTTTGGTTTATCACCAAACTACTCCAGCGATTCGAAACATATTTCACTGAAGTTGACGATGTAATAGTCAATGTACTTAATACTATATCCAAAAGAGCTGAAAAATCCACGGTATACATACCCAAAGAGTTCTTTGAATATATATACTCAAATTATCCAGAAACATATAGAAGTGAATTTGAAACAATCTGCGATTTATATCTTAAAATAGATAGCTATGAGAGACACTTTGATTATTCTTTAGAGGTACTAAAATCAATATTGGAAATCGAACCCGATTTCATTGTAAAGCTAATGGATTCACATTTTGACAAGTTGCATTATTTGTCACACTCTGCACTACTTGAGAATGATTTTAGGAAACTTTGGGCAATGGAAAAACATTCTGAAGTTTTCACGCTGATACTCAATTACACCAACAAATTTCATCGAACTTCCGATAGTCCCGATGCAATAGCAAAGATTTTTCAACCTGATGATGTGCTGCAGTTAGCCTTCTTAAAAGATTACTTAAATAAAAATGCTGATGAAAGTTCAATCTTTACTGTCTTCAATATTGTCGTATCCATTTTCAGAAATAATCGTTTTGAGTTTTTGGACTTAATATTGGATAAGGGAATTGATGTTGAAACATTCAGGAAATTGGACTTTGTTGTGTCGAGCATAACTTATTCAGGAAGTATAATTCCTAGGTACCAAGGTAGAATTGAGGAATTAAAGGGCTATGGTGACCATCTAAAAGCAAAAGGAGATATGAAATTACTACCCTACATTCAAATAATAGATGATCACGTAAACTACTATGAACGAAGTATAGAGATTGCACGAAAAAGAGAATTTCTATCCGATTGGGGAATTTAAAATAACTATCACTTTGAAAAATTTTAGGAACGCTGCTTTATGATAAGCAAGGGCAGTGGCTTGAAGAAAAAGCGGGCGAGTAGGGGAGTGAATTTTTGGCTTCACACAGAGAGCCATTGCCCTGGGCTTTGTGTTTGGGCGTGAAACGCCCAGATAGCGAAGCTATGGAGACATAAAGGGCGCGCAGAAGCATATTTTCTTCTTGAATTTTTGTTTCTTTTGTTTCAAGACAAAAGAAAAGATTGAACTAATAGGTTTTCATTGTATTATTAATATTTACGAAGCATTTTGGCCGTCATCGGGATAACCAATGTGGTTTATATCCGCAATACACGGCATCAAATTTTCAATAATCTTTTTCAACTTAATTGAGATATCCAAGTATATGTCCCTGCTTTTTGTGCCTCTCTGTTCGAAGACTTCGCCATTTCTAAACCTAAATTCAGCGCCTTGAAATTCATATAAATACTCATTACCGTAATAGACTCCATTTGTATGTATTAGACAGTTTCGCATTTTATTGGTGAAGTTTAAAAATTCCCTATCAGAAGAAACGTCACCAACATACAATTCAGGATTTCTTTTAACGATGAAATTGAATTTTCTTAGTAACGGGATAAAGGAGGTTTTTATTAGGGTTTTGGTGATTACTGATTGCTTGTCTTCAGGTAGTGTTTCAATTGATCTGAAAATCTTCCTATTCATGCTTTTGATTATTTCAATTGTGTTTTCCTCGGTGGCCAAATAATCAAAAACCAAAGAAATTGTAGTTTCAAAAGATGTCCAAACCGTATAGGTTATTTGCCTGTTTAGATTTCCATAATAGCCATCTGAAAGTTTCCCAATATGTTGAATCTCATAAAGCCTATGCGCATGTTCACGAAAATGATAAATTTCTTCATCAAACTTGACATTTCCAGTTCCGATATACTCACATATTTGATATGCAGTTCTACCTATATAGTAGTCATATATTCCTGAATACACGAGGCCAAAAAAACTTTTTCTTACGTCATCGGAATGCAATTCCATTTGAAGAATCTCCTGTTTAAAAGATTCTGTAAATTCTAACAGAGAATCTAAGGTCATTTTGAGGTATTATATTGTTAAAGAGTATGCTAGCAAGTGCTAAGAAATTTATGCTTTGCTAAATTTTTAGCTTTTGCGACAAGTTAACGAAAAGCTTATGAAATTTTTCTTCTCCAAATTTTCAAGTGAACCAAAAGTTTCAATAAATGAGAAAAGCTGAGCTTTTAATGGCGCTGGCCAAGCGGCTGAGAATTGCGTACAAGAATAAATGCAAGGGCATTTACTTTTTATTAAAGCAATATGCTGTTGGCCGATCGGCTATTTTACATAACGGCAAATTATGAGTACAGACGCGAGGTTTGTCGCTGGGGTTTCTAAGAATTTGAAATTTTCTAAAATTTTTTTTCTGAGTTGAAATATTGAAGCCACGTGAATTAAACAGGCTGATGACCCTGTTAGTAATTCTAATAAAAGCTACAAATGCGAGGGATATTTTACATAATAGAATTATGACTTACGTTTTTCATGTAACCTTTATGGTATTTTGGCAGCCGCATCATCTTTCTTGATTATTACTTCAGCCACTGGCTAAACCAATAATACAAAATGTATCATAATTTTGTTATGTAAAACTAGACAGGGGCTAATCCAAGTGTTAGTCCCAAGCCCCTGCGGAAGTCGGCAAACCCTTCCACTGCGATTCTCCCCGTGCGGACACGCTTCGCCGATCCGCTCGGGAAGTCTTTCCGTTCCAGTTTTTCCCGACCCCCTCGGTGCCGCGCAAAGCACAAGCGGCGAAAGGGCCGCTTAAGCTTTTCTCCCCCAGCCACATATTGGCGTGTTGCACTATTCTTAGCATTTTATGGAATCCGTTCAACTTTTTGAAAATTTACAATGGTAACCGCGTTAAAATTTCTTTCGCTTCCCTTTGGTCATATCTGACTATCTAATTTGACCCTAAACTAAAATATCGGCATTTCAAATTTCATATTGGACCCAAAAAGATTTCAACTTTTAAAGGGTTTTCAGTATTCAATTTGTTCGGAGAATTCAGAGAGCAAACTTAGGCAATACAACTACTAAAAAAATAAAATCATGGAAGAAGAAAAAAATCTCGTTGAACTGTTAAAGGACATCAAAGGTCTACTGGCCCACACCAAAAAAGTAATGAACGTGGACGACCTTGTGAAGTACACGGGGCTGTCAAAAAGTAAGATTTACAAGCTGACCCAATTGAAGTTGATTCCGATGGGCAACAACAAACATATTCGGCAAAAATTTTTCGACAAGGAAACAATCGATGCTTGGCTATTGGGAGAACCAAATCTATCGGAAAAGCATTTGGAAGAGGAGTTCGACAAACAACTTTTTGGGAATAAAAAGTATCGATTCAATCAGGAGGATACCAATATAAAAAGCTGATGATAATTAAACTTTGTTCGTTGATAGGGAAAATAGAGTGCAACGGATGCTGGTATGTTCTAATGCTATTGCGTAAGCAATTCAAGATGTGTCATTGTCATGACAATCTTGCTTTTGCTCCCGAAGGTCGCAAAAGAAAAAGGTAAAAAATGAAAAGGGAGTTCATACAATTTCGGTGTAGTATCTATGAAAAAAAGATGCTGAAACTAAAGGCCAAAAAGGCAGGGCTTTCGCTATCCGAATATTGTAGGAGCTCCGCTTTTGAAAATAGTATTATCGAAAGACTTACAGAAGAGCAGTTAGCGCATTATAGAATGCTAGTGAAATACAAGAACAACTTTACAAGAATTAGCAACATGTTCAAAAAACGTAATCCACGTTTGGCCAAGGAAGTAGAACAACTTGCTTCTGAAATACGGATGCATCTTTACAACTTCAAGAAATGATAGGCAAGGGAAAATCCATATCGCATACAGGAGCCTCCATGGCGTATGGGTGGAACCAAGAGAAGAATGCTGAAATCGTGTACAGCCAACATTTGGCGGGTGATGACCCGAAAGAGGTTACGGAAGAGTTTAAAATAATCCAGGAACAGAACGAACGAACCAAAAACAATACTTTGAGTTTTGTACTAAGTCCGACAGTAGAAGATGGGAGGATGCTATCCAAAAAACAGCTCAAAGAATTGACCGGAAAATTCATTACCGAAATGAAACTAAAAGAACGGCAAGCAATTGCCTTTGTGCACAAGGACAAACAACATACCCATATTCACTTATATGTCAACAGAATCGGTTTTGACGGAAGGGCCTATAAGGACAACTTTATCGGCAAAAGAAGCCAGCACGCTGCTGAAAGAGTGGCCATGGACATGGGACTCACTACGGTACGGGAAGTACAGTTGGAAAAACTGAACGAACAGAAAAGGGTACGTGCCGTAATCAGACAGACCCACGAAAAAGTAATGGCCGAAATGAAGCCTAGGGATTTCGATAGCTATATCGGATACATGAAAAAGAATAGAGTCAAGGTCATACCAAGTATCAATAAACAGAAAAAGTTACAGGGATTTCGGTTCGAGTACAAAGGACATAATCTGAAGGGAAGCGAGGTGCACCGTTCGATGTCCGGAGGAAAGCTGGCCATTCAAATAGCGAACAATTCCGAAAGGGGAATACAACTTCAAAAAGCCAACAGTATCCAATTATCGGGAAAAGCGATCGACCTTGGGGCCAATCTTGCCGCAAGTATTGCAAAAAGGGCACTAAAAATGGTCATTAAAAGAGCCTTGGACCAAGGAATAGGAATGTAAAATGTAAAAAACGGACACGATGAAAAAGATGGAAGCAATGATGGAACTATTGACCGATGAGATTGAAGGTTTCAATAAATCGATACGTAAGCTGGAAGGCCTATCGGAGAATTTCAAGAACCTCAAAGTAAAGGCCGACACTTCAAATATTAAATATTACGTAAATGAGTTTTTGAGAAAACAGGAGCAAGTCATTGAAATCAATAAAGAACAAGTAACCGAAATAAAGCAAGGAATAAAATCGGCAAGAGTAACCCCGAATTGGCTGGCAACTTTGTTTTGTATAGCAGTATCGATACAAATCCTTTCCTTGAGCTATTTCGCCCATCACTTTATCCAATTTGAAATAAGAAAAGAGGAAGCTTTTTTACACGGAAGAAAAGAGGTTGTTTCCGAGCTACGGGGGTACTTCGATAATCACCCGATTATCTATAAGGATTTCCAAAAATGGGTCAGAAAGCGAGATAGCGTTTCAAATCAAAAGTAGGGGTGCGCCCTATGGAATTTCTTCTTTTCGCTTATCTACCGGAACGCGGAAGAAATTCCACAGGATCCAAGCGCAAAGTTTTGAGGTAAGAATTTGGGACAGGAGGCTCCCAAAAGCCATTAATGATTAGGTATTATTTTGAAAAGTGCTTTTTAATTTTTCGATTTGCTCGCTATGTTTGTCTGCGTTAAATTCCTTTAATTTTAATATGTTTTGCAACTTCCATTGTGCGGATGGAAAGGCTTCAAAATCATATAAACTCCAATCAGGAGTGCCATTTTCAAAACTTAAGAGAAATTCTTTATTCGAGTCGGTCAGGTTTTCATGGATGGTTTGGATAAGTAGATTTCGTGTAGTTTCAAAATCGTCATAAGTAAAAGGTTTATCGCTCATTCCCTCAAATTGATTGATCATCGCTGTACGTTGGTCAAGCAAATGGGGATTTAGCATTTCATTGATAGGACGTTTACTGCTCAGCAGACCAAAGACAACCCCTTTTTTTATTACGTCGGTAAATCCTTCATTCTCCAAAAGGTATTTCACATCGAATAAATCCCTTGGATGCTGGCGGTCTAAAGCTGCGCAAATCTTTCCACCATATAATTGTCCCACAGGTACGACCTGTATTTCACAGAATGCATCAAAGGCCTCTTGTGCGGTTTCGCACAGTTGCATCTTGGTTGTTTCGTCAATAATGCCACGAATACCTTGATTAACTTCCAGTTTTATTTGAGCCTGTCCATTTGAAATTTGCAGCTTGAGTTCGTTTGGTTTGGGTATTACTTTAGTATTAGGTACAATGGCTTCAATACTACTCTTTATTCGTGCTAGTGCCTTATTTATGTTTTGGAATGCTATTGCCCTATCCTCTAGCGGAATATAGGTTAAGTCAATATCCACAGAGAGTCTAGGCATTTCACGCACGAACAAGTTAATGGCAGTACCGCCATGAAGCGCAAAACATTCTTCCTTAGCTACCTCTGGTAGCACATTCAATAAGAGGGCTACCTGAGATTTATAGTTCGCCATTTTCAAATTCTTTCGGTAGGGTTAGTTTGTATTTTGAATTATAAACACCATTCTTTACGATACTGCGTTTGCCTTTTCCTAAATCTATTTTAGTAACATCAAGATGTTGGAACCAAGAGTGATTTGCTTTTTCGGCCAAGTAAAGGAACAGGCGTTTGACTTTTATGGAGGAACAGGCTTCCAAAAGTTGTTGCACCTGATTGGGTCTTAGATTGTTCAACCCTTCCATGAGATGATAGCATTCCGATAGTTCCTGATGTTTTGGAGCTAAGTATAGACATTCCATCAATGCGCGGGATGCATTGGAAACTTTTATAGAGAATGTTTTTAATTCAACATCGACAAGCCCCATATCAGCAGGTAAAAAAGAAGAGCGATGATAATCTAATGTAACTCCCCAATCATGCTTTAAACACCATGTGGGCAACTTTTCTTTTGTTCCGCCAAACAGGATAACTTTTTTTGGTGAAAGTTCCAGATAATGCGACTTTCCCAATAAAGAGAGAGCCGTTTTGCCCGCTGGATGTATATATAGTCCTGCTTGTTGTTGGAGGGCAAATATTGCTCCTTCATAACTAACGTCATCCCCGGAACGTATCATAGCCCCCGTGCCTATTGAGGTAAACCAGTCACTATTACGATATCTCTTCTGCAAATCAAGGCTATACCCATGCTTTACCAACCAAGAAGTTAGATAAACAATACCTGATGGATAAGTACTTAATAATTGGTTTATTTTTGTTTGTTTAACGGTACTCATAGTACCAATATATTACTTATTTTAAACTTTTCAAAATATTTGGTTTAAAATAATTTTATTTTGGGTACTTATAGTACCTATAATTAGATTTTTATAAACCTTACGCAAGCCATAAGGCCTAACTACCGTAGGAAGTTTTTCAATTATGTCGATAAAAGCCTAAAATTTCGACATACTTAAAATATATGTCGATAGTGTGGACATCTCAACTAACTAGTCTGTTTCGGTCGTTTCAAAAAAGGTCAATTTTTTAAACTAGTAAAAAGGGCTATACTTGGTACACTAAAATCCCTATGTCAAACTTTTCCCAAAATGTTTCGTGAAACAGCCGATTAATTATATACGTTGAACCGCGTACAAAATTCAGAAAAATTGTCATAGGAGCTCAGAAAATAATTCATTTATTGGTTTAGACAATGATTTAGGGATAATTCTAGCTTTCTAGTTATTAGCTTAAACTATCCCAGTTCTAACCTTTATCTAACTCCGCACTCATACTATAGAATCCTAAAAAACCATGTAAAGTAACAATAAATGCCGTTAACATTGGTCTTTTCAATTATCGATAACTTTTAAAGGCGTATTCATCCAATAGTTTTCCAATTCATCTTTTTCCTGTACGGGCTGCCCCTCGAAAACCGGGCTGTTCATTTTCATTAAAAAGGATGAATCCAGCTTTTCAAAACCTTGGAGGACTTCTTGAGTGAAAAATTCCCTGAATTGCTGGTACTCCTTGTAATCATATATTTTATCCACTAAATTCCCATGGATATCTGTTATATTCATAACGTAGCAACGTAGTTTTGCACCTGCTTCTTTATTGGTTTTGTAATTTGCAAAATAGTTGAAGAAATCACGTTCTTTCATCCCATCTTTGAATTCGAGGTATAGCAAAACAGTACGAGGATTTGCTACATCCAAAGAAACCTCTTTTATGGTCAACGGCTCACCAAAGAACTTTAGTTCATAATTGGAAATGATATTCGTTTTTTGTTCATCCACAGGATTGTTGAATGTCAACGACAACCTTCGAGTGGCCACGTTGACAAGTAGCTCTTCTATAAAAAAACGAGGAGGTTCCGGCAAAATAAAGCTATTGTTGAATGTAATATAGTTTAAAAACATTTTGTCCTTGAAAGGGCGATATTCACTTAGAACCTCAAAAATTAAATCTTTTTCTTCCCCATTGATACTTTCAACCGATTTACTGTCAGTGTCTTTAAAATATAAGGAGTAGTTCAGTTTATAAATGGAGAAGTTATCTTTATCAATCAAAAGTTGACCAAACGCCTCATATCCATTTTTTGATTTGGTAACAGTGATGTTATAAAAAGGAAGGTCATCAAGAAAAATATCCTTCGCACGCTCAAAACTATGGCCGTTCAAGAATTGACTTTTTAACCTATAGATAAAGGCATACGAGGAAACCTCATAATTCCTTATAGCATCATGTACTCTAAGTATCCGTAACTCATTCCCACCATGTGAGTCTAGAATCGCATTGTTTATGACCTTATTTCTATTTTCATAATCATAAGGTTTATTCGATATGGAGTCCCTAGGAAAATTTTTGTTAGCCAAGATGCTATGTAAGGCAAATTGTGTTGATTGACTATCCTTACTTTCAAACCCTTGATCATATACGCTAAGTATGGCTTCGTTAAGGTTGAGATAGTCATCCTCATGCCATTGGTAATCCCTATAGTACCCTGTTAAACTAAAAGGTTGGTTTGGAAAGTTGTCAGGTATGGCACGAATCGCTTTTCTGACGATGGCCTTTGCACTAAGTTTTCTTTTTCTAGCTTGCGCATATACAATTGTTTCTTCTAATCCATAGACATGCGGATTTAAAAAGATGACATTGGATTTCTTGGCCATCATTTGTTGTATTGAAACTACTTTGGTCTCATATCCCATGGATGTAACGACCAAAGTATCGTTTAATTCTGAAAACTTCTCTGGAACTCTAAAACTTCCGTTTCTATTGGTTACAACTCCTTTTGCCCATCCTTTGACTTTTATGGTAGCAAATGGGATAGGCTCTTTTTCTTTGGCATCATAGATATAACCCTCAACGTAACGCTGGCGGCTTTCTATCTGTGCTGATGCTCCTGTAGAAAATATAATAAAGAGAACAGAAAACGCTACTTTTAAACGGGGATTCTCCATGACTACAATATTATTTACAGTAAATTACACAAAGGTTGTATAAGAACCTAGCAACACCAATTTATTTTTGGTTACGAAGAAAAGTTCAGATTTTTAGGATTAATTTTTGAATTGAAATAGATTAGCCAAGCAAAACTATTTAGAAGAGAAATGCCACTTAGAGATGGGTTTTCTTCGTATTTTTGCACCAGTAAAAAAGCATAAAACTTACGTTCTTTAGTTCCTTCTTGTATGTTGGTGTCCTAAAAGGGATTTATTCAGGATTTCAACGTTTAACTAATTGAAAATAAAGTATTTGACTAAGCTAAATGCGGCCTGTCATCCCGACGAACTGCCATTCTGGCAATATCAAAACCCTGCTAATCGTATGATTATCAGGGTTTTTCATTTTTTCTGCAATCATATGATATCGTTTAAAACCACCCTTCTGGTGTGCAATTCGGTGTGCAAAGCGGTACGTAATTTGTGCTAATTTTAAATAGCATTCAGTTCATTTTAGATGTAGTCTTTAAACAATAATGTTTAACCCAAAAGACTTATAATATGCGTACAGACAGCACATTAGGGGTGATATTCTTCACCCGAAAAAAGAGAAGTAATCCAAGTAGATTGGACATTTATGCCCGTATCACGGTCAATAAAGAACGCGCAGAATTCAGTATAAAGCGAGACATTTCGGTGTGTAATTGGGATATTTTCAGGTGTCGGGCGAAAGAAACGAGTGAAAATCTTATTTTATTGAACACCTATTTGGACGATGTACATTCCGAAGTCCTCAATGCCCACAAGCAATTGCACTCGGAAAGGAAACTAATTACTGCTAAGGCAATCAAGCTAAGGTACTTCGGGGAGGACGAAGAGCGAATGTCCTTGATGAAAGCCGTGGAATACCATAACAAGAATATCAACCACGCCCTCAAGCCCGGAACACTTAAAAACTACTTTTCAACTGAGAAATACCTTCAAGAGTTTCTAAGGGAGAAATTTAAGACTGACGACATCTACCTAATCCAATTGGACTATAGGTTCATTGTCAACTTTGAAAACTATATCAGGACCTACAAACCCAAAAAAGCGAGAAGAACTTGTACCAATAATGGTGTGATGAAACATATGGAACGGTTGATGAAAATAGTCAACCTAAGCCTAAGAATGGAATGGTTGGAAAAAGACCCATTTCGAAACTACAGGCTTCGATTTGTGAAAAGCGAGCGTAGCTACCTCACCGAAAGAGAGCTCAAATTGATTGAGGATACCTCTTTCATGCCCATAGGTTTTAAAAGGGTCAAGGATATATTCCTGTTCAGCTGTTATACCGGACTTTCCTATGTCGATATCAAAGAACTAAAACCCAACCAAATACTGATTGGAATCGATGGTAACCAATGGATACATACGAAAAGGGCTAAGACCGACGAACCGGTCAAGATTCCGTTGCTGCCCATGGCCAAAGCAATACTGGAAAAGTATCAAGAAGAAAGTATAATGACAGATGAACTGTTGCCGGTCTATAGCAATCAAAAGACCAATCAAATACTAAAGGAGATAGCCAATACCTGTGGTATCCATAAGAACATCACTTTCCATACCGCAAGACATACGTTTGCAACGACGGTCACCTTATCCAATGGAGTTCCCATAGAGACAGTTTCGAAGTTATTGGGACATACCAAACTATCCACAACGCAAATCTATGCAAGGGTATTGCAAAAGAAAGTAGGGGAGGACATGAATGATTTGATGGAGAAGTTAAAAAGAAAACAAGAAGTTGAAACAAGCGCAGCCCCCAAATCCTTACCCTAACTTTTGTGCTAGGTTCCTGTTGGGTTTTTGTAGCATCCTGACAGGTAAGCGTGAAGCAAAAATCCGATAGGGCACAACTACTTTTTTGAATGAAAAACGCAGCTTAAAGTTTATAAATTTTAGCAGCGCAGCGAATAAGGTTTGTAAAGCAAGAGGGTAACACGCTAAAGCGATGTTACGAATTATAAACCATTGATTTTCAATAAGTTGAAATTAAAGTTAAAAATAATTTTGGCGCAAAAAACAGTAAAAGAGCTGTTAGGCCCTATAAAACCTCAAAAAAATTACTGTAATGGAAACTGAAAAGAAGAAAAAAAGTGATTTCTCGGCCATAAGCATCAATCGTATAGTAGCGCGAAGGTATCGGGAGTTTTCAAAGAAGATTTCCAAGTCACATACACTTACCTTGGAACTGATGATGGATTTCTTTGAAGGGGCAAAGATTTCACCAAAGAACAAGTATCTAATGAACCAGATGGGTTTTGAACATCGTTTGAGTAAACGATTGGATTATTTGGAAGAACTGCTTCGTAATTGGGAAAAGAACAGTTCCATCCCAAAAATCCATGATATGCTCAAAAAGGTATTTGACTTCGCAGAGCAAGAAGAGAGGAACAGTCGAAAGGATTTAGAGCTGCAACAAAAAATGTATGACCATTCCTTAAAAAGGGATAAGGTGACCCAATATGACAATTATATGCTCAAAGAGAAATGGAAGGCAGAACGGAAAAAAGTCCTTCAATTCTTTGAACAGATTAAAAAAGAGAAACCTCGATTTGGAAAACCATACTATAAACTAGAAATTAAGGAATCTGAGCTGGAAAGTTTAAAACAAGCATTGAAAGAAAAAAGAAAAAAGTTTAAATCACTTATTTAACAATAAATCATCCTTAATTTATTCTACGCATAAAGTAAGAATATCATTCATATAGTCAAGGAGTATCCACCTTATAAAACAATTCGGAATATCCTATTTTCCCATTAGAAGTAAATCCTTCAACAATAAGAATCACTTTCCCAGTAAGATCACTATTAAAAAAGGTTATTTTCGCAATACCGTCTTTTTCGGTAACAATATTGGGCTTCCAATAAAGAAGTGCACGTCTATCAGGAACGCTCCAATCTATTTTTGACGATTCATTATATTTAGGGGTATAATATTCTCGAACTGGTGTATATTGAGATGCTTTATGATTTATGAGATTGGTCCTATTAATTTTGGGAAAAGCACCATAAAGACCTTTTCCGGAATAGGTGTAAATGGCAAGTATGGCAGGAAACGGGGGAGGTGGGCATATTGGTGCACAATCAAAAACTTGACCGTGGTATTTGTTTGCGGTACCTGCGCTAGGAAAGATTTCTACACTTTTGACCGCCCGTACCGGAATATTGCCAATAAGATGATAGTCCCGCTCATGGACGGGAATACCATCGATTACCACATAGGTCCAATCCGCGCCATGAACGTATGCAAGTTCAAATCCTACCGCACTGCCAAACCGCTTAACGCGTATTTCTTTCGGATAATTGAAAAGCAACCATCTGAGCAGGTTATTTGTCCATTTTTTTTGTTTTTTTATCAACTCCTGGTTGTCTATGACCACATCTGGCATTCCATGCAGTTCTACCATTTCAGCTCGCTCTGGCGTAAGTTTATAGTCACTGACCACCACTTCATTCAAAGCTATGGTACTTGGCAATAGATATGGATCTAGCCTAATATCTTCCTGTATCTTTTGAGCCATTTTCTTTTCGATAATACTATCTACAGGAACAATTACTTTTTCGGTATCATAAACTATTTCAGGGACTTCGTATTCTTTGATATTTATTTTTAGGTTGCCTTTTTTGTTGCTTGCATCCGAAGACTGCATCACAAACTTTCTGCCTACGCCATAACTATCTTCCAACATAAATGTAAAAAAGCCGGTGCTATCTGTCTCTAGGGTATAGGATTCATTGGTTTCTCCCATTAGGAGCATATTTAATTCATATTTTTTTTTAGTTAACGAACTTTCGCTTTGTTTGCTCAGAATATCAACAACAGTGCCTTCAATTTTCAAACCTTTTTCAGAATCAAAAAGCCTTGGTTTTTTCTTCTCTTGGTACTTATAGTTGGACCAACCTTGGGTTAGCATTAAATAATCTAGTTCTGACATGTTCTTGTCATTTTCAAAATAGTATGATGGATTTTCGACCGTTCCCTTTATATCTGATTGTAATAATAAATAAGAGACTATGTTTTTCCTACTCAAGTTGGTATCATAAAAATAACTGGAGTCAACTGCCATAACCGATATAGATGCCGGTATGGGTCGACCTTTTTGCTGTGTTGATATAGAGACTGGAACACTATCTCTAATCAAATAAGAATCCTTATCTGTTTTTACTATTATATCAAGGTTTTCCTCTTTTAGATTATTAAAGAAATGACGCTCTGCTATGGGTCTATAGTTTTTGTCGAAAACAGTAAGTCCTATAACACCATGAGGTAAAACCTTGTGCTGGATTTTATACGAAAACACCCCTTTTCTGAATCTTGCTTTTAAAAAGAAAAGGTTTTTTCCCCTATGGAACAGCTTGATAAAAACACTGTCGCTATTCTTTTCTTTATTCCATATTCTTAGTTCCTTATTTGTTACTTTTGGGATTAATCTAATTACAGTCCCACTCATTTTTACTTTGGGTAATTCATACTTAAAGGTATTCCCACTTTTAGTGGTCAAAACACCATAATAAGTATGTTCTTCTCGTGGTGTTATATATACTTTACCCATTCCTAGAATATTGCTCTTAAATTCAGTAATTTTATTATTATTCTCATCTTCTATCCTGCCCTCGATTTCAACGCCCTTTCCTCTATAGTCCAAATACTTGAACCCAACTACACTTTGTAAATCGTCTACTAAAGCCCCTCCTTCAGGGAAAAACTGCAATGAGCCGTATTCCTTGTCGAGGACAATAGACTTCGTAAATACCTCATTTTTGGTCCGCAACTCGTAGCCTACTATTGGTGCATCTATCGGAACACGATGTTGCACATTGATATTGGGCTTCTTCCTTTTTGGTTTAATAAATATGGAATCGTTACCACCATTCCAATGCATATATAACATAGCATCACCAATATGAAGACTATCCAACTCTTTAACGGCAATTGTTGACGATAATGAGAACGTATTGGAATTTAGGTCTTTTCTAACGAATATATCTCGAATAGGATTGAGTTTACTCTCAATTTTTTGAACCCGATAAAGGGCAATGGGTATGGAGCTTATAAAATCCGAGCCAAAATTTTTGTTCCATTCCGTGTACGCCCTGATTATGTAATTTCCTTCTTTGTAACTTGAATGCAATTGAAAAAATCCATTTGCAACACCTCCATTTATTTTCAAGAGGTTTTTGTCAACAATACGGTTGTCCAATGGGTCAATCAATTCTACATGAAGAACGGCACTTTTTATAGTGGGTCTGTGATTAAGTACATCAGTTACTACGGCCTTGAACCAAATGGTTTCCGATGTGTTAAAAGTTGTTCCGGAAAGTTGTAAGTATATTTTTTCAGCATCTGCAGCGTTTGCAAATACCATAGCTTCCTGTTCGATAGGATTTTGTGAATGACCATTTTGAGCTAACAAAAAGACATAAAAGACAACAATACCAGAAATAAATGAACTAAAAGTCATAATTGTAAGTTTAATTTAAAATGGATGCAAATCCAGCAGTATTAATTGCGGTTATAATGTCACATCAGATAATATTTCCCATTACAATTAGTTGCCGCATTAATGGTGATTTTTTCATTTTCTTCGAAGAGCGCACATGATTGATATTTGGGTAATCCGTCAAAATGCCCAATTTATGTTTTCCTTTTATATTCTAACTTCATCCAGTCTTTTCCCTATTAATAATTCGGCTGTTTTTTGCAATACAAATTAATTTTTTTTCTAAAACGTTGGGTGTTCAATAGATTATTTATCACAAGATGTAAGTAAAAACAATTGAGCATATAATGTTATTAAAATGCTTTTCATATTGTTCTTTTATCTCATCCGGTAAGTAATAAATGGTGTGGTGTGGTCAAACACTGGTTTTAAAACGCAGGTTCTTCATTTTAATAATGAAAAAGGCAACCAGTAAATTTGGAACCCAACTTAACCAGGACCCTATTAAATAAGCTTCGTCAAAACTACCTGTAACCTCAGTTAAAATTGGAAGCCATATCCTTAATGTGACCGCTGAAAAACAAACAGCATAACTGTAAATCATATAGTTTTCATGTAACTTAATTTTACGCTTCTTGATTGCTTTGTAGGCCGCAATAGTTGTAATTAACCATATAAGTGCGCTTAAGTTAAACGCTATAATGTTGGTGATTCCACCCGTAGCAAATTGTGCAATATATATTCCACAGACACCACTAATCAATACACATAGAACGTATACTTTGCCAACCAATCTATGAAGTGCAAGTCTTTTTCTCCTTAGTTTAGGGCTAAATTGTGTCCATCCAATCAATAAAGAAATTCCTCCAAAAATTATATGACCATAAAAAAAGTTATTCCATAATACATTCTCTAAAAGCTTTTTGCTTTTCAGGGCCAGCAGTCCAAAATTTACTTCTATTAAAAAGTATATTAGAGGATATAGTCCTATTAGAATACATGAAAGTACAAATATTGCCCAAATCGTTTTTGTCGCCAATTTTTTCATTACGTCGGTTTATTATAGATTATCATTTTTTAGGATTTGTCTCAATAATTTCTCAGCACCAAAAACCCCCATTTGATTCAAAATAGTATTGTGGGCCCAAATCGAATGATACATGAAAATTCTTCCCATACTTTCTCCGTTAGCTGACCGCAGGCAGCTAACGGAGAAATTCGAAATAATTAAGAATCCTATTAATAGACTTAGTATGCATTCTTTATTCATATTCAACTCTATTTGTAATTGGTTTACTTTTATAAATTCTCGCTTCCCACGGCTGTAATTCGATATAGTTCGTAGAAATTTTGTTTGGTGTAGTCGGTATGTTCGATAACAAAAGTTCATAATCCTGAAACTCGAATCTAACTTGATATTTGACCATAGAATCTGACATATTCAACATAATCAAATATGTGAACCTGATCCCTGCACGGGTATAAGCAAATACTTTTGTATGCCCAGGGTCTATATCAAAATAGTCGCCATAAATCAAGTCTGTCGAATTTCTACGAATCTCAATCAACTGACGATAAAAATGAAATACTGATTTTGGATTATTCAAATTACTTTCAACATTAATAATTTCGAAATTTGGATTAACCGACAACCAACTTTTTTCTCCTCCGCTGAAACCTGCATTTGGTTTTTTATTCCATTGCATTGGTGTTCTAGCATGGTCTCTTGAGGTTTTGTTAAGCTCTTGTAAAAACTCTTCTGGACTCGCTCCACTTTTTAGTACCTTATCAATATTCCCTTTTACTTCTATATCGTCAAACTGGTCTAAGGAAGTAAATGGATAATTCGTCATACCAATTTCTTCACCTTGGTATAAAAAAGGAGTTCCTTTTTGTGTAAGTAGTAACATTGCCAAGAGTTTTGCAGATGTTTCTCTATACTTTGGCGAATCATTACCATATTTACTTACACTTCTCGGGTTATCATGATTATTAAAAAACTGCGTAGGCCAATGGAAATTACCTACTTCAGATTGTATATTAAACATTGCTTTTAATTGTGGTAATGTCCATTCGTTTTGCCGCCAATTTTCCCTGCCTATCCTTCCTATATCGAACAAGAAAACCATATCAAGTTCATTCCGTCTTTCATCAGTCATAAGCTGTGTACATTCCTCAGTAACTCCAAAGGCTTCACCTACCGTCATGGTATCATATTTTGATAATACTTCACGATTCATTTCTTCCAAGAATTCATGTAAGCGAGGACCAGATGCATAAATAAATTCCGGATGGTTTAATGAATCTTCAGGGATATCTAAAAAATCCTGATGTTTTGATATAAAAGGAATCACATCCATTCTAAAACCATCTACTCCTTTATCCAGCCAAAACCTCATAATATCATATACCTCTTCTCTAACTTTTGGGTTTTCCCAATTCAAATCGGGTTGTTTTTTTCCGAAATAATGCAAATAATATTCCCCCGATGCTTCATCCCATTCCCAAGCGGAACCGCCAAAAAATGAAGGCCAGTTATTCGGAGGTCTTCCTTTCTCAACCCCTTCCTTCCATATGTAATAATCTCTGTAGGGATTATCATGAGATGATTTACTTTCCCGGAACCACCTATGCTCATCACTTGTGTGATTGACCACTAAATCTATAATTAACTTTATCCCATTTTTCTGAAGTCGTTTTAGCATAAGGTCAAATTCTTTCATGGTGCCAAACTCCTCCATGACATTATAGTAATCACGAATATCATAGCCATTATCATCATTTGGTGAATCGAAATGAGGACTTAACCATAAGACATCTATCCCTAAAAATGCCAAGTAATCGAGTTTTGAAATTATTCCTTGCAAGTCCCCAATACCATCCCCATTGGAGTCTTGGAACGAACGTGGGTATATCTGGTATACTACCGATTCTTTCCACCATGTTTTTGCAAACTCATTCATGTTTCTATAATCTTGAAAAGATTTTCGTTTTTCAATTAAATGTTAATAGTTCTATGCTGTAAAATCTACCGTTTTAGTTATTCTTAAACATAAGAATGAAGCTATTACCCAACATATACCGGCAAGTACCAGTGCATTGCGCGGATCCCCTGCAAGAAGACTATTGTAGAAAAATGGCAACGAAAGCATCATAATGATTTGGGGGATACAAATAAAGGCATTGAGTATTCCCATATAGACGCCCATTTGTTTTTGGGCGATTGTTCCGGCTACCATTACGTAGGGTACAGTACTAATTGCGGCTTGCCCTACTCCCATCAAAATACAGAGTAAGAATACCGTGGTAATACTTTTGGTGAACAACATGCCCAAAAAGCCAAACGCTCCTATAAATAAAAATGATGAATACGTTTTTCGGGTCCCTATTTTATTAATAACAAATGGAATGAAAAACGCAATCAGCATAGGAGAAATTCCAAAAATCGCAGAGGCTATACCTCCCATAGACACTCCTTCACTAAAACCTGGATCTGAGGCCGTTGGTGCATTATATACATGTCTGGCAATGGATAAGGATAAATATTGCCACATTAAAGGTAAACCGAACCAAATCAGTAGTTGAACCCACCATAGTTGCTTCATCATCAAAGGCATATGGCGAATGGCTTCTATTATTTCCTTGAAAATCGGTATAATCCCCATTTTGGGTTTGTTCTTTTTGAACTCCTCCACATCCTTAGGAGGGTATTCTTTGGTTGTATACCCTGTCCATAAAATCGTCGCTAAAATTACTACGGCACCCAACACAAAGGCATATTTAACAAAATCTGGAACGGTATTGGTTTCTGCGGTCGTTGCAAACCCAAATTTGCTCAGCAAATATGGCAGAAAACCAATTATAAGACTTCCAAAACCAGCCATAAAAGTTTGTAAAGAAAACCCTAAAGGTTGTTGCTTTTTGGGAAGAATATCGCCAACCATTGCCCTGAACGACTCCATGGAGGAATTAACGGAGGCATCCAATACCCACATGAGACCAGCGGCCATCCAAACCGCGGATGAATAGGGCATGGCAACCAAGCAAATACTTGCAAAAATTGCCCCGACGGTGAAATAAGGGCGACGACGCCCCCATTTTCCCCAGGTATTGTCACCCATGGCACCTACAATTGGTTGTACCAAAAGACCGGTAACCGGGCCGGCCAACCAAAGTAATGGCAAATTATGTTCCTCGGCTCCTAGATACCTGTAAATTGGGCTCATATTTGCCAGCTGTAATCCCATACCGAATTGTATTCCAAGAAATCCGAAACACATGTTCCAGATTTTTCGAAAATTTAAAACAGGTTTATCTTTATTTTCCATAAACATTAATTTTATACCTAAAATGTTGCCAAACAGGATTTTAAAAAAAGAGTAACCCCCTATGTGATACTCCATTGAAGAGCTATTCTTTCCAAGCGAATCAAGTTCGGCTAGCAGACTACCATTTTATAACGGTCGCCCTTTAAACATACATCCATCTTGTCGTTGGAATAAGCTGTGTTCCCATTTTGGTAGTCTAAAAACCGTTCGAAACTCCTCTTTCCTAATTTATATCCATTGGTCTCTATGTAAGTGATTAGAGGATTGAACAATGAAGGCACCAAACCATTGCTAACACTTAAAACCGATACTTTTTGAAAATCAACATCCAACTTTTTAAAAGCATAGATTGTCCCAATCAATGCGGTATCATTCAAACAGAAAACAGCGTCGTACGATTCCTTATTTTTTCGAAAAATTGATGCAATCAGTTGCTCCACATCTTCAAGGTTCCGGCAACGTTCAACCTTGAGTGTGGTAAGCGGAGCTTCCTTTTTTAATTTTTCCTCAAAGGCTTGCAATCTGATATCTGAGGCTTCGACGGAATCACTATTCAGAAAAACACTTAGTATCTTTTTCCTTTCATTAATTATCATAGCCCTTGCGGCCATTTGCCCAATTTTAACCCCATCGAAAGTTATTTTTATACAGTGTTCGATTTTGGGAACATTGTTAAAATAGATAATGGGAGTTCCCATTTCATGAAGTTGAATAAATTCGGATATATAACATGATTTTGAAGACAAGGAAACAAACACCGCATCTACATCATTTCTTTTGAGAATTTCAAGGTTTTTAAACTCTTCTTTTGGAGCTCCAAATGATTGTAGAATCATCAAAGTATACCCTTCTGACCTAGCGTATTCTTCCAAAGCTGAAAGGAAGCTCTCGTAAAACAAATTCGAAATCTGTGATACCAACACCCCCAACACCATAGTTTTCTTCGTCCTTAATTTCAAAGCCATTGCATTAGGTTCATAGTTCCATGCTTCTGCCAGAGCTACAACACTTTCTTTGGTCTTATCTGAAATCTCATCATAGTTTCTCAATGCCTTGGACACAGTTGGAACGGTCAAGTCTAAAGCTCTAGCAATGTCTCGCAATGTTGGTTTATTATTTTTGTACATTTTCATTCATAGAATTAGCCAAAATCCTAATAGCCTCAGTAATACGATTTTAATTAGCTAAAGAATATTGATCAGTAAATGTTTAACCTTATTTTCATATCGTGGAAGCCGATCAACGATTGTTCAGGAGAGGAATGTCATGCCATAATGATCTTTTTGTTCCATTTATAAAATTACATATTTTTGTCATTTAACAATAAATGTAATGTAAATGTAACTTATTATTTTAATAAATGTAAATTTATTTAACAAAATTTGATTTCCGGAAGTTATTTACCAAAAAGAGCAGGACGACAAGCGCCCCACCACTTCCTTACTAATAAACTAATTCAGAAGTAAAATGAAAACAAAACTTAGATATTGTCAGTCAAATTATGTGTACTTATAAATGTTTATTCTTTAATATTCTTTTTTCGGTTAATGACCTTTTGGGCTGTCCTAATAATGGGTTTATAATCTAATCCATACTTCTTCAATAACAGATGTGGTTTTCCAAATTCTCCAAAGCTATCGTCCACCGCAACAAATTCTTGAGGTATCAATTTATTTATTGTTAGAACACCTGCAATACTTTCTCCCAATCCTCCTATAAAATTATGCTCTTCCGTTGTTACAATGGCCCCAGTTTTTTCAACCGATTTTAAAATTGATTCACTGTCCAAAGGTTTGGTCGTGTGAATGTTGATCACTTCTGCCGACATCCCTTTATCCCCTAATATTTAAGCTGCACGTAAGGATTCCCAGACCAAATGTCCAATTGCCACTATAGTAACATGCTTTCCTTCGGTAAGTTGGACTACTTTCCCGATTTCAAGCTGGTCTTCTGACATAAAAATCGGTACTTCGGGACGTCCAAAACGGAGATAAACAGGGCCATCATAGTCAGCAATTGCAATAGTCGCAGCTTTAGTTTGGTTATAATCACAGGTATTTATTACCGTCATTCCTGGCAACATCTTCATAAACCCTATGTCCTCCAAGATTTGATGTGCAGCACCTCTCCCAAGGTCAATCTAGCATGTGAGGCGCAGGTTTTCACATTTTTGCCCGAATAGGCTATCGATTGTCTTACCTGGTCATATACCCGCCCAGTGGAGAAATTGGCAAAAGTTCCTGTAAAAGGAATTAATCCTCCTAATAGTCAGTCTAGCTACAATGCACATCATATTGGCCTCGGCAATTCCTATTTGAAAGAATCGTTCAGGTTTTTCATTGGCAAATTCATCCATTTTGACCGAACTAATTAGATCCGTACATAGGGCCACCACGTTCGGGTGGCTTCTTCCCAATTGTGCTAATCCATCACCAAAACCCGAACGCATGTCCCTAATGCCTGTTGAACTATACCTATTTATAAGCGTAACTATAGCCTTATATCAATTTTATCTCTATGATTTGTTTGTATGCATTGTTCATAATACCTCCTAATAATCTCCAATAGTCTCTTCATTTTGGACAAGAGCAATTTTTAGCTGCTCATCGTTTGGTGCTTTGCCATGCCATGCATGTGTGTGCATCATAAAATCCACGCCGTTCCCATGATTGTGTTCAGAAATACACAAACCGGTTTTCCATTTCCCGTATGTTTTTTAGCCTCTTTTAATCCGTCAAAAACAGCTTCCACATCATTCCCTTTTCTGATTTCCACTACAAGCCACCCAAAAGCCTCAAATTTGGCCTTAAGGTCTCCAATCGGCAATACATCATTGGGGAACCATCGATTTGCTGACCATTTAAATCAATTGTCACAATCAAGTTGTCAACATTATTACCGGCAGCGTACAAAATTGCTTCCCAATTTTTTTCCGTAAAATACCAACACGCTTTGACCCCTGAAGCTATCATAGGCAGTTTTACGACAATTTGTGAATGCAATGCCGCCAGTTCTTCGCCCTGCTCAATCATACCCTGATAATCGGTCGCAATCACCTCTGCCGAAACGTCCCTGGTTACCAGGTCACAAATCTTAACATAATGGCCTAGGATGCCTTTAGAGCCTGTTATCTCTCTTTAACCATTAATGATGGGGTTGTAGTCACTCCATCCAAGACTCCTAACTCTTGGGGCCCATTAGTTTGTTCCAGGTTTGCGGTATCGATAAAGAATTTCATTCTAGGTTGAGATGTTTAATTGGATTATATTAAGTTGATGTTCGTTGATTTCTATGTCCACGGCTTGACCATAGTTTAATCCCTCTACTTTCGGAAGCAAAAGTTCTAGTATGGACGGTTTTTGAACATGTTCTTCCTTGGTTTTGGGGTCGGGCATATAAATCAATCCCTGATGGACTTTTCCTTGAAAATGCAGCGAAACATCAAAGAAATAGAAGTTCTCTGGTGGTATATGTTTTGACCAGTTTATTTCCTCAAAAAAATGTTTGGGTTCTCCAAGCTCATATGTATATGGGGAAATATCCAAATTGATTGTACCCATGAAATAGTTGCTCAAATCCAGGCCCAGTTCCAAAAAATACTTGAATTGCCGTTTTAGGGTTCCCTCAGGGTATCTTTCATCTTTCCCTTTGCCAGATGCGACACCGTAACCAGCCTTAATTATCCCTTTTATTCTCATTTAATTTTTTTATCATTATCTGTACTAAGAAGGCTTCTACTTACTTTTTCAAGGGAAATCCCCTTGGTCTCCGGCATTTTAAAATGAACCCATCCCAATTGTAAAAGCATCATACCTGCAAAGAATGCAAACACAACACCTGCACCAACCGAGGTAAACAGGACCGGTATAAAGGAGGGAATCAAAGCGGCGAGTACCCAATGAATGGATGATCCGAAAGCCTGCCCTGAGGCCCTCAGGTGATTTGGAAAAAGCTCCGAAATAAATACCCAAATCACTGTTCCTTGACCCATTGCGTGAGCTGCCACAAAAACAAAAAGGGACATGACCACTATTATTTCCTCCCAATTCAATAAGAATGAACAGGCAACAACCGAAAGAGATAAAATGTACCCAAAGGATCCTGCGTACATCAGTTTCCGCCTACCCCATTTATCAATCAAAAGCACCCCAATTAACGTAAATACAACATTGAAAAAACCAATCCCCACACTACTCAGCAAAGCGGAACTTGTTCCGAGTCCAGCTTCTTCAAAAATCCGAGGTGCATAATACCAGAAGGCGTTAATACCGGAGAACTGATTGAAAAAGGCAATGAAAAATGTAAGCAGTAAAGGTTTTCGATATTTCTTTAGAAATATGTTTTCCACAACCGATGTTGTCTCCGTGGTTATTGCAGCCACATAGGAGTCAAAACCCTTTGAGGGGTCTATCATTCGTACTATTTCGGAAGCCTCATTTTTTCTGCCTTTCATAATAAGCCAGCGTGGACTTTTAGGAACCCTAAAGACCAATATCCCATAAATTAAGGCGGGCAATGCCTCTACACCAATCATCCAGCGCCACGCATTTTCACCTATACCGCTCAATAGATAGTTCGATATAAATGCTATCAATACCCCAACTACGATGCTAAATTGATATAATCCCACCAGGCGCCCACGGCTTTTGGTAGGTGCAATTTCTGAAATGTAAGCAGGCGCCGCTATTGTTGAGGCTCCTACACCCACCCCCCCAATAAATCTAAAGAATGCAAATGAATAGGGGTCACTTACTGATGCCGAGCCCAAGGCTGAAATAAAATATAAGGCACCAATCAAGATCAATGTCCTTTTTCGTCCAAGGGCATTGGTCGGAACACTGCCAGCAATCGCTCCAATAACAGTTCCCCAAAGAGCCATTGCCATAACCACGGTGCCATGAAAAAGATCGGAGGAAGACCATAAAGCCTGCAATGTCTTATCGACACCAGAGATTACTATGGTATCGAAACCGAACAGAAAACCTGCTAAAGAAACGACGATAGACCATTCAAAAACTTTATTCATTTTCTTTACATTTATTTAAATGCAAAAATAAATGTAATTAATTTATTCTAAAATGCAAACTTATCTTCGTTTATTTAGGCCTGAAAAGGCCTTTTCACATTATCAGGAATAAAGAAAATAGGGACACTAAATGTCCCTCAACCAGTACTCGGTCTACACCTTACAAATCCGAGTAATTTTATGCCGGTTAGCGTCGAGTTTTTAAGAAAATGTGGTGGACTGCCTAATTATTAGTTCTCCTTTTAAATCAAGGTTCATGGAAATTGTATTTTTATTTTCCAATTGGTTTTGCATCGTCTGGAGACTTGTTGAGACAATATCTTCTATTGGTTGCTTATAGGTAGTAAGCGGAAAGCGCAGCATCTCGGCATATTTCAAATCGTCGAACCCAGCAACCAAAATATCTTTGGTCACTTCATACCCAAGATTGCTAATATTCGCCATCAATGCCGCCGCCGTGGTGTCGTTAGCACATAGAATACCCGTTTCTCCTGCAACAATCTTTACTTTGCCTAAAAAATCGCTTTGGGAAGGATTCCCGGATATCAGATTTTCTTTTGTAAAATCTATTCCCTCATCAAAGCATGCCTTGCTACAGCCTGCAATTCTTTTATAAACACTACTTGGAGAGTCCTTTCTATAAAGAAAGTAGATTTTCTTGCAGCCCTGCTCTATTATATGTTTGGCAGTCAAATACCCTGCTCTGAAGTTATCCAATCCGATGACAGGGTACTTACTTCGAATTGGAAAATTATCAATATCTCGGTCTAAGAGGACAACTGGAATATTATGCTGATCGAGCATTTCGCATACGTCCCGATTAATAGAAGCAGACTTGACTACTCTCTCTAATGGTACAAAGAAAACTCCGTCAACGTCATTATCAACATAGGTTTGGCATGTTTTCAAGATGGTGCTCTGCCGAATTTTAGCATCATTGGCAATTGTTCCTTCCCATAAAAACTTTATGTTATCTTCTTTTTCAATTTGTAAAAATTGATCGCTGATTGCGCCAAAAATCTCCGATTCCCCGGCTCCCGGAAACAACAGACCAAAATTCAATGGTTTACTTTCCTCACCATAAACCACTATGGTACCAAAGCCGGCTTTTTTGCGTATAAGTCCTTCCTGGCTGAGTGCATCATAAATTTTGGCCACAGTGGGTCTCGACAATTTCAAGCTTTGAGCAAGTTGTTTTTCTGTTGGTAATAATTGCCCTTGTGGCAGTTTACCACTCAAAATGTCCTCACGGAGCTTATTAATACTCTCAATTACTTTTCTCGATGCCAAACGACTAATTTTTAATGAAAGAACAAAATTAACTTTTTGTTTACAAAAATCGCCAAAATATTTACATTTAGCCGCTGGGCCAAATTATTTGGAGGCGGGTACATCAATTGAAGTTGGTTTGCTGATGTTTTATATAAAATTGACCTCTTTGTATATTCTTTGAAAATTCAATCTCAGATTATTTACGAGATACCCTTTTGGTTCTTGCATGATTTGCTTTCGTATAGTCTGAAGTTCAAACCTGACTTTATTATCTATACCATCCACAAAAGCAATGAGTTCAACTTTTATGGGATGATTCGATACTCGTATTCTGTTTCTTATCGTGTTTTGATTAAATATGATTGATGTGAAAGGCACTTTGTGTTTACAGTTTTTGTCCTAATTGGAGGACTAGGATTGTAAAGCAAGAGGGAAACACCTAAAGTGATGTTACGGATTACAAACCATTGATTTTCAAAGAATTGAAAATGAAGCTAAAAATAATTTTGACGTAAAAAACAGTAAAAGAGCTGTTAGACCCTATAAAACCTCAAAAAAATTACTGTAATGGAATCTGAAAAGAAGAAATAAAGTGATTTCTCGGTCATAATCATCAACCGTATAGTAGCGGGAAGATTTCGGGAGTTTTCAAAGAAGATTTCCAGGTCACATACACTTACCTTGGAACTGATGATGAATTTCTCTGAAGGGGCAAAGAACAAGTACCTAATGAACCAGATGGGTTTTGAACATCGATTGAATAAACGATTGGATTATTTGCAAGAATTACTTCGTTATTGGGAAAAGAACAGTTCCATTCCAAAAATCAATGAAATGCTCAATAAGGTATTTGACTTTGCAGAACAAGATAGAAAAACAGTAGAAAGGATTTGGAGCTGCGGCAAAAAATGTATGACCAATCCTTAAAAAGGGATAAATTGACCCAATATGACAATTATATGCTCAAAGAGAAATGGAAGGCAGAACGACAACAAGTTCTACGGTTCTTGGAACGGATTAAAAAGAGAAGCCAAGATTTGGAAAACCCTATTTCAAAATTGAGATTGAAAATCGGAACTCGAAAGTCTAAAACAAGCATTGAAAAAAGAACTTTAATCTTACCTCGCAAAAATATAGGATGAAGTTTGGTAAGTATTCTATGGACTTACCAAATAAAATATGAATTTTTTTAGTTATTATTTTTCCTTCAACCCACCCTGTCTTTTTGTGGGGGCGTTTTGAAGGAAAAATAATGTTAGGAGGCATGTCCGTAAACGTTGACGTATGGTGTTCCGCGATTCACTACGGCGAATGCCCTGGACACGAGCTTGTTTCGTATAATGTTGATGGTGCTCATCTTGTTCTTCCCAGCTGCTACCCTTTGGTGATAGTACTTTCTGATTTCCGGATTGTAGATGATGGAGGACATGGCACACATATTCAGCAAGCTCTTGATTTTCTTGTTGGCAAGGGGACTTACGCGAGTCCTTCCCCTTATGCTTGTGCCCGATTGGTTCGGGTATGGGGCGATCCCACAATATGCGGCGAACTTTCTGGCATTCTTGAACTTTGTAAAACCTTCCGTATGGACGATAAGGAGCATTGCAGCTTGGCTACCAATACACCTGATACTCAGTAAGAGGTTATAGATGCGCAAAAGCTCGGTGTCAGCTTTAACGATGGATTCCATTTCCATGTCAATCGACTTTATTTGTTTGGTAAGCTCAACTACCATTTTTTGCTGAACCTTGAACAATAATTTACAATCCTTTTGTACAAGTACTTTCTTCTGTTCCTTCAAACTAGCTTTGTAGCCTGCCCTTTGTTTGATAAGCCTTTCTCTGAGGGACAACAGTTTTTTAAGTGTTGCCACTTGTTTTGAAGGGGCTTTGGACAATGTTATCTCATCCCTCATCCTATGGGCATAGCGTGCAATCTTTGCGGCATCTATCTTGTCGTTCTTCCCCCTGACAATGCCCAACGACCTTTTGATTTCCAATCCCGGTATGATGGTATGGGGAATCATCTTCTCTGTAAGATATTCGTTTAGTTTTTCAGAATACAGGCCCGTATGCTCAAATACGAACAGAATATGTTCCTTGGAACATTCACTGTTAACATAAGCCCATTTCACCAAAAGGGTAAAACCTTTGACTGAATTCTCGAATGTTGCAGATTGTTGGTTGCTGTGAATGCAGGCATCAAGGGTCAACTTGCTTACATCGATACCAATGGTCTCTTTGATTTTCATAACTTTATCTAGCTTTTAAAATGGTTACGTTGACTAAAACCTTTAACAGGTACTACCTAAAATTCTATTTGGTCCTTGTAACCGGGTTAGAAAAGAATGGGGACTAATACTTACCTTGGGCCGTTAACCCAGATTTGGGGAGAGTTCACCCCATTCTTTTTTCAATAAACCAAAGTTATCCACATAAAGGGAAGTTATGAGTCTCCCCCGCACCCCCTCTTCCGATAGCTATCGGAATCAACATCATTAATCATGGTTTTCATTTGGAAGCTAATCTAAAGGATTTGGGCTTGCAGCACGAAACATAGTTTCGCTCGCTATTGTCGTAAATAAAACTCTTAGCAGACTAAAGCCCTTAAACAGCAAAAAAAGTCAACTTCAGCTGAATTGACTCGAACATGTTTGTATATGGTTTGTTGCGTGTTTAAGCACTAAAGTTAGCAAATAAATCACAGATAGAAAGTCCGCGAGGACTTTCGTAAGTAGGCTATTACTAGCAATGAATTATACACGGTGTTGTGCTTAGTTTTTTATTAATTCAAGTTCATTCAATTCAGTCAGTTTTTCATTCCAGTTTTGGGCAATTTTCGCTCCATTATCATCATCAATATCAGTTAAAAACTTTCTGTCTTTTAGATATCTCAATGAGTTTAATATTTTGTTATCAGTCAACTCATAATTAAACTTTCTTTCCGCTAATTCTTTTTCGCTTAAATAGTTTCCTCTGAATTTATTCAGTCCGATTTCGTTAAGTATTAATTCGGCTTTTTCTTTAAAATTAAAATCAATTTTGGAAAGAGTGACTAAAAGTTGTGGACTAACCCAAGTTCCTAAACAAAGTCGTTTCCATAAAAATCCAATGAATTTTTGTTGTTCAGATTTGTCTAATTTCAAAATCGTAATAAATGCTACTAAGTGTAATCTCCAATTTAATTCAGTCAGCATTTTTCTCGTATCATTATAAATATCGTCAATTTGGTTATCAGATATTATTCCGTCAATCAATTTTAAGGATTTACCAAGGTTGAAAGTTTCAGTATCAGATAAATCGACTGTCAGATTTAAAAGAGGTAAGTGATTTGGTTGATTATCCCAAAATTTATCAAAGATTCCGAATTTCAATTTTAGTTCGTTTTTAAATTAAGCACAACGTTTAGTATATGGCATGTAGGGCAATAGAAAGCGATAAACTTTCGAGTTTACTCTGAGCCAAAACGTTGTATTTTGTTTTTAATTTATTCATTCTTAAAAGCCAAATCAACGATTTGGCGGTGTTTATAAATTGCACTGAACTCACGTACACCACCGATTGCCCTATTTGCTATATACAGTGTTACCAGCTTTTTTTTTATTTTAATAGTCACTGGTGTATTTGTGTTTAATTTCAACTACTACCTTTCCTTCTTTGTCAACTGAACCCCAAAGATTATTTAATTGAACTTTTCCGATTCCATTTTCGAATTTCTGAGCGTGTTGAAATTTAAAATCAATTACTAGAGTTCCAGTCGTGTCAATGTATCCATATAATCTTGGTTCGTCTGTTTGCCAATCAGTACTAACAGCACAAAGTCCTTCTGAAAATTCATCAACCCAATGAAATTTAGGTTCAATAATTACTTTGCCATTTACATCCATAAATCCAGTTAGGTCATTTTGCCTAAAGCTTATTAGTCCATTATGAAGTCCGCCTAAAAAGTCAAATTGTGGTTCAATCACATATTCTCCACTTTCGTTAATCAATCCCCATTTTCCGTCTATTTCAACTGCGGAATGTCTTTCAGAAAACATTTCAGCTGATTCGTAAATGGCTTTGATTGCAATATTTCCGTTTAAATCTCTAAATCCTGTTTTTCCGTCTTCCATATACTGGAAATATTTAATTCCTTCTCGTTCTCCAACTTCCCTTGAATTTACTCTTGAGTCATTTAGTATTTCTTCGAAAAGTTCTTCGTCCGTTTTTTCTTTAGGCTTTTGCTTACAAGCATAAAAAATCCCAATAGAGACTAAAACTATTAACAGAAATATGTAGGTCATTTTCATTTTCTTCTAATTGCTGGTAACGGTCTCGGCTCGTATGTTTACCAAGAGTTTTTACTATTGATAAATATAGTAGTTTCCCTAGTATTAATAAAAGCTAAAAATAGAAGGGACAGCGAGGTCTCGGCTAGATACATTAGATGATATC